>NZ_JBGLYM010000160.1:0-209 GCF_047303955.1 Pseudomonas sp. Pseusp88
GCTGACCACGTTGGTGCTAACCGTGTCGCTGCTGATGGTGCCGATCGTGTTGGCGCTAACCGTGTAGCCGCTGATGGCGCTGACCGCGTTGGTGCAAACCGCGTAGCCGCTGATGGTGCCGATCGCGTTGGTGCAAACCGCGTAGCCGCTGATGGTGCTGACCACATTGGTGCAAGCCGCCTGAGCTGATCCCCAGGCGCTTGTCCCTC
>NZ_JBGLYM010000161.1:0-209 GCF_047303955.1 Pseudomonas sp. Pseusp88
GCCAGCGATCGCAGCCTGGCGATCTGGGTCGAGTACAGCCTGCGCTGGGGCGATGGCTTTACCCAGCGCCCCGACGGACCCTATCAGCAATGGCTGGCCCGCAGCCCCGATGCACTGACGCTCGCACCTGAGCTGCGTCTCCAGCAGATGGACGAGGCTTGTGTGGACATTGAATTAAACAAGGAGGTGTCATGAGACCACCCGCGACA
>NZ_JBGLYM010000162.1:0-207 GCF_047303955.1 Pseudomonas sp. Pseusp88
TTGGTGGAGCTAAGCGGGATCGAACCGCTGACCTCCTGCATGCCATGCAGGCGCTCTCCCAGCTGAGCTATAGCCCCGGATTTATCGCCTCGCGGCGGAGCAGAACCTTGCGGCGCTGCTTCTTGTAACTTGGCGTCCCCTAGGGGACTCGAACCCCTGTTACCGCCGTGAAAGGGCGGTGTCCTAGGCCACTAGACGAAGGGGACA
>NZ_JBGLYM010000163.1:0-206 GCF_047303955.1 Pseudomonas sp. Pseusp88
CAAACCGTCATGTTTACGACCAGTTCATCTACGGTAACTGGGTCGACCCGAATCAACTCGGCACACTGCCCGGTACAGCCGGCGGTCAGCACCGCCCGGCAGACTTTGCCTACACCGGCACTGAGCAATATCGCCTGTGGCAGGTCTGGATCGAGCTACGGATAGACAGCCCGATCCTGGAAATGGCGATTAAATACCCCTGGGGA
>NZ_JBGLYM010000164.1:0-205 GCF_047303955.1 Pseudomonas sp. Pseusp88
TAACAACTGAATCAAGCAATTCGTGTGGGTGCTTGCGCTGTAAGACTGAAGTCAACTGATTATCAGCATCGCAAGTTGCTCCACGAGAAATCATGGTTTAACCAACGATTGCTGAGCCAAGTTTATAGGGTTTTCTCAAAACCTAATTGCAGTATTGAACTGAAGAGTTTGATCATGGCTCAGATTGAACGCTGGCGGCAGGCCT
>NZ_JBGLYM010000165.1:0-205 GCF_047303955.1 Pseudomonas sp. Pseusp88
CCGCCCAGCGCCAGCGGGTCGAGGCGTGCGGGCGGCGCGGCGAGCCAGGCCAGGGTCTGGCTGATGACCAACAGCGCCGCACCATAGTCGAAGCCGTCCAGGCTCAGATGATCGGCCAGGGTTTGTTAGGTGATGTCCTGTTGCAGGCAGGCGGTGAGCAGGTCCTGGGCGCTGTTCATGTGCTGCCAGACCACCGCCCGCTCCA
>NZ_JBGLYM010000166.1:0-202 GCF_047303955.1 Pseudomonas sp. Pseusp88
CGCCGTGGCTGGCGGTGCCGGTGGTGCAGTACCCCGGCAGATCCACCGCGCGCATCCACTGGTGCTGTTCGCTGGCGTTGATGCGCATCAGCTCGCACAGATGCCAGGTCCATTGCACCGGCGAGTAGGCGATACGCAGCTGGCTGCGCCGGGGGTAAAGCAGGTACGGGTGGGTTTCGCCGGGGTTATGCCGTACATCCTG
>NZ_JBGLYM010000167.1:0-201 GCF_047303955.1 Pseudomonas sp. Pseusp88
GCTTCTACATCTCGCTAAAGCTTAGAAATGAGCATTCCATCGGTTCGATGGTGAATGTTGATTTCTGGTCTTTGACCGGTTCGTTCTTTAAAAATTTGGGTATGTGATAGAAATAGACTGGATAGCACTTTCACTGGTGTTGTTCAGGCTAAGGTAAAATTTGTGAGTTCTCGTAAGAGAAGCAAATTTTCGGCGAATGTC
>NZ_JBGLYM010000168.1:0-201 GCF_047303955.1 Pseudomonas sp. Pseusp88
GCTGAGGTTCTTGAACGTGCCGCTCTGGAACACGTAGGCCAGTTCCGATTCGCGCCCCCATTCCTTGCCATCGGTGACGGTGCCGGTGTGCACGTTGTCGCCGCTGATGTAGCGGTTCATCAGAGTCAGGCCCGGTACGCCGAACACGGCGAAATCGAAGTCATGGCGCAACTGCCAGGAGCGTTCCTGGGCGTTGTCGTA
>NZ_JBGLYM010000169.1:0-201 GCF_047303955.1 Pseudomonas sp. Pseusp88
TACGACAACGCCCAGGAACGCTCCTGGCAGTTGCGCCATGACTTCGATTTCGCCGTGTTCGGCGTACCGGGCCTGACCCTGATGAACCGCTACATCAGCGGTGACAACGTGCACACCGGCACCATCACCGATGGCAAGGAATGGGGGCGCGAATCGGAACTGGCCTACGTGTTCCAGAGCGGCACGTTCAAGAACCTCAGC
>NZ_JBGLYM010000016.1:0-139557 GCF_047303955.1 Pseudomonas sp. Pseusp88
GGCTTGCTGGCGATCGAGTGCGCAGCGCTCGCACTAGCTTCAGCGTCTGGTCTGACGCCATCGCCAGCAAGCCGGCTCCTACGGGGAATCGGGTTTATATCGCCAGAAACTGCGTCGCGCGTTTCCACCATGGTTGTGTCTGGCCGAGGCTTTCGCGGGTTTCGTGCAGCAGCACGTTGGGCATGTCCCGCAAGCGGATCCAGGGCTCGTTTTGCCAGTGCAGCAGGTTCAGCGAGGCGCCGGCCCAGTCCAGTAGCCCGAGGGTCGGGCGTTCGCTGTGGCCCAGGTGGTTGGCGTCGCGCAGGGTCGGGGCGACGTGCAGGGTCAGCCATTCGCGCAGTTGCCGGGTGTGGGGCGCTGAATGGTAGATCAGCAGGGCGTAGGCGCCGGATTCGCTGATCATCAGCACCTCGCCCAGCTCGCGCACGTTGAGCAGGCGATGCTGATCCGGGTCGAGCTTGCGGATGCTGCGCTCTTCCAGGCGATAGCCCATCAGCCGGCCCAGGTTATGGGCGCAGAACCAGACCTGGCCTTCCAGTAGCAGGGCGTGAAGGTTGAGGTGATGGCGGGTGAAGCGGGTGGGGGTGTGGCAGGTTTGTTCATATATCGGCATGGAAAACTCTCATCATTTAAGAGCTGCCACTTACTCGTCGCCAAACAAAATAGGCGGCAGCTGTACGCGGGTTGGCGAACCAGTGATGAGTAACCCGGCAGACCCGAAGGTCTCCCACGCACAGCTACCATAAAACGGGTAATGCATAATTATGCCCCGTATCAATATGGTCAGCTTACTCATCCTTACCGGATCGCCAAATCCAGTGCTGAAAACTCAGCAGGCCGGGAGGTTAATTCCCGGTTTTTTACGAGGCAAGCACACAAATGTAACCTTGCCACGGACTAAAACTGCCGGCGCGATTTGCGGGAGAGAATTTGGTGAGCGCGAATTCTGTGGGAGCGAATTCATTCGCGAAGAGGCCGGTACATACGACGCATCTTTGCCGCCTGACACAAGGCTTTCGCGAATGAATTCGCTCCCACAATTGGCCTCTATAGAATCCCCTCACACACGTCATTCAGCTGTCAGGCCAGCGAGGGTCGGCGCTGTCATATTCACCCCACAAACCCCTGTTAGCGTGTGCCCTTTACCTTTGTGCGAGGGGAGTGGCCATGAGCGAGTTCGATCTTAAACGTCGGCGGGTAATCCAGGCCGTGGGCGCAGGCCTGTTGCTGCCGGGCCTGGCGCCGGCGGTGCTGGCCTCGGTCAAGGACCGGCCGAAGATGACCGATGGCGTGCAGTCCGGCGACTTGCTGGGTGACCGGGCCATGGTCTGGAGCCGCAGCGACCGGCCTGCGCGCATGGTGGTGGAGTGGGATACCCGCAGCATGTTCACCAACCCGCGCCGTTCGGTGTCGTTGCTGGCCGATCAGCGCACGGATTTCACCGCCCGGGTCGAGCTCAGCGGCCTGCCCACCGATCAGGCGATTTTCTACCGCGTGCATTTCGAAGACGCACAAACCGGTGCCGCCAGCGAACCCTGGTTCGGCCATTTGCGCAGTGCGCCGCAGCAGCGTCGGGACATTCGTTTTGTCTGGAGCGGCGACACCGTCGGCCAGGGCTTTGGCATTAACCCGGATATCGGTGGCATGCGCATCTACGAAGCCATGCGCCTGCGTCTGCCGGACTTCTTTATCCACAGTGGCGACACCATTTACGCCGATGGCCCGGTGCCCGCCGAGGTGGTCACCGAGGGCGGGCGGATCTGGCGCAATATCACCACCGAGGCCAAGAGCAAGGTCGCGGAAACCCTCGACGAATATCGCGGCAATTACCGCTACAACCTGATGGACGACAACCTGCGCCGGTTCAACGCCGAGGTGCCGCAGATCTGGCAGTGGGACGACCATGAGGTGATCAATAACTGGTCGCCGAGCAAGCAACTGGACGAGCGCTACAAGACCCGGGATATCCAGTTGCTGGTCACCCGCGCGCGCCAGGCTTACCTCGAATACGCGCCGATGCGCCTGCAACAGGCGGACAAGGGCGGGCGGATTTATCGCAAGCTCGGTTACGGGCCGCTGTTGGATGTGTTCGTGCTGGACATGCGCAGCTATCGCGGCGGCAACGATGCCAATCTGTCCGAGCAGGCCAGTGGCAGCACGGCGTTCCTTGGTCGCGAGCAGCTGGAATGGCTCAAGCGCGAACTGCAAGGCTCCACGGCGCAGTGGAAGGTGATTGCCGCCGATATGCCCATTGGCCTCGGTGTGCCGGACGGTGAAGTCAGCCCCGGCGTGGCGCGTTGGGAGGCGATTGCCAATGGCGACAATGGCCCGGCCAAGGGTCGCGAGCTGGAAACCGCCGAGCTGCTGACCTTCCTGCGCGCGCAGAAGATCCGCGATTGCGTATGGCTGACCGCCGATGTGCATTACTGCGCCGCCCACCACTATCAACCGGAGCTGGCGACCTTTCAGGACTTCGACCCGTTCTGGGAATTTGTTGCCGGACCGCTGAATGCCGGCAGCTTCGGGCCCAATCCGCTGGACAAGACCTTCGGCCCGGAACTGGTGTTCCAGAAGGCGCCGCCTGCGCAGAACACCTCGCCCTTTGCCGGTTTTCAGTTTTTCGGCGAGGTGAATATCGACGGCCAGAGCGCGGAGTTGACCGTGACTCTGCGCGATCTGGATGGCGTGGCGGTATTCGAGAAGAAATTGCAGCCGGCCAACGCCTGATCGCTGAAATTCTCTGTAACAACCCGGTCGTTAGTGACTTATCATTAGCCTACTAACGACGGGGCAGGGAATCGCGGCATGCTGGGTATTTTTCTTGAGACCGTGAATATCACGGCCCCGGTGTTCGCCATGCTGTTTCTCGGCGTGCTGCTCAAGCGCGTTGGCTGGATCAACGACGGCTTCATCATCACCGCCTCGGCCCTGGTGTTCAACGCGACCATGCCGGCGCTGCTGTTCCTGGGCATCATCCACGCCGACCTGCACGCGGCCTTGCAGCCCAAGCTGCTGATCTATTTCACTGTCGCGACCCTGGCCGGTTTTGCCTTTGCCTGGGGCTATGCAATCTGGCGGGCGCCGCTGATTGATCGCGGGATTTTTGTGCAGGGTGCCTTTCGCGGCAATAACGGCGTGATCGGCCTGGCCCTGGCGGCGAGCATGTACGGTGACTACGGGATTTCCCTGGGGGCGATCCTCGCCGCGCTGATCATTCTGTTCTACAACACCCTGTCGACCATCGTGCTGGCGGTGTACAGCCCGGTGATCAAGTCCGACCCGTGGAGCATTTTCAAGAGCATCCTGGCCAACCCGCTGATCATCAGCGTGCTGGCGGCTTCACCCTTTGCCTACTTCGGCATCGGCCTGCCCAAGTGGCTGGAAACCTCCGGTAACTATCTGGCGCAGATGACCCTGCCACTGGCGTTGATCTGCATCGGCGGCACCCTGTCCCTGGCGTCGCTGCGCAAAAGCGGCAAGCTGGCGATCAGCGCCAGTATGGTCAAGATGATCTGGCTGCCGGTGCTGTGTACCTTCGGCGCCTGGCTCTGCGGCTTCCGCAAGGCGGAGCTGGGGATTCTGTTTCTCTATTTCGGCAGCCCGACAGCGGCTGTCAGCTTCGTCATGGCCCGGGCAGCCAATGGCAATCACGAGCTGGCGGCCGCGATCATTGTCATCACCACCCTGGCAGCGGCGGTGACGACCAATATCGGCATTTTCATCCTGCAATGGGGCGGCTGGATTTAGGTCGAGGGCTTCTCGTAACTGTCGATCACTTCCTGGGCGGCGCGGAACGCATCGATGGCCGCCGGCACCCCGGCATAGACCGCGCAGTGCAGCAGTGCTTCGCGAATCTCCTCAACGGTGCAGCCATTGTTCAGCGCGCCACGCACGTGGCCCTTGAGTTCCTGCGGGCACTTCAGGGCGGTCAGTGCGGCAAGGGTGATCAGGCTGCGGGTTTTCAACGGCAGACCTTCACGCCCCCAGACACTGCCCCAGGCGTGTTCGTTGACGAAGTCCTGCAGCGGCTGGGTGAACTCCGTGGCATTGCCCAGGGCCCGGTCGACGAAGACATCGCCCATGACCTTGCGCCGCAGTTGTTCACCGTTCGATTTTGCTTCGCTCATGTTATTTGCTCCTGAAGAACAGTAGAGATCACTTGGATCGACGCATTTTATGTACAGGGCGCGGATGTTGTGGGAGCGAATTCATTCGCGAAAGCGTTGTTCCAGACGGTAAAGATGCGTCGGATGTAGCGGCCTCTTCGCGAATGAATTCGCTCCCACAGAGTTCGCTGTCACAGAACTATCTTCCATCGTGTTCGCTCCGATAACGTCCGCTAACCTGTTTTACGGCGCCAGGTTCTGATCATGGTGAACACAATAACCACCGCCAACACCGGCAACACATACCCGATCACCACCTGTTCCAAGCGCTCGGCCAGGGCCATGCCGGTGCTCAGGGCCACCAGATGAAGGCCGTAGGCCATGTACAGGGCGAGCAGCAGCAGGCCTTCGGCGCGGGTGATGCGGTAGCCGGACAGCATCAGCGGCAGGCACAGCACGGCAACGCCGAGCATGATCGGCAGGTCGAAGGTCAGGGCATTGGGCGAGACGGACAGCGGCTGTGGAGCAATCAGGGCAGTCAGGCCCAGTACGCCGCAGAGGTTGAACAGGTTGCTGCCGATCACGTTGCCCACGGCGATATGCCGTTCGCCGCGAATGGCGGCGATCAGCGAGGTGACCAGGGCGGGCAGGGAGGTGCTGACGGCAATCACCGTCAGGCCGATGATGCGTTCGGACAGGCCCAGGTCCAGGGCCAGGAGCACGGTGCTGTCGACCAACAGATGGCTGCCGCCGATCAGCAAGGCAAGGCCGACGGCCATGGCGGCGAGGCGAATCAATAACAGGCCGGTCTGCCGGGGGCGCGGATCGTTGATCACCTTGCCGTGGCGGGCACTGTAGCCGGACTGGCGCAGCACGATCAGCAGGTAGGCGAGCAGCCCAATCAGCAGAATCCCCCCTTCAAACGGCCCCAGTTGGTGATCCCAGGCCAGCAGGTAGACCAGCAGGCTGGCGGCGATCATCAGCGGGATATCGATGCGCACCAGCTCCCGGGCGACTCGCAAAGGGATGATCAGGGCGGACAGGCCGAGGGTAACCAGCACATTGAAAATGTTACCGCCGATGACGCTGCCGACGCCGATATCCGTATTGTCGGAGAAGGCCGATTGCAGGCTGACGGCCATTTGCGGCGCGCTGCTGCCGAACGCGACCACGGTCAGGCCGATGATCAGTGGGCGCACCCGCAGCAGAGCGGCCAAGCGTACCGCGCCACGCACCGACAGCTCCGCACCTCCGACCAGCAGCACCAGGCCGCTGAGGAATTGCAGGATGACGGGCAGGGGCAGGTTCGATAGTTGCAGAATTGTGGTTTTCCTTGGTGTGTGAAAGGCGTCAGTCTTCCAGGTCTTGCACGCGCACTCGAGCGGTGCCGTTGCGCAGCATACCCAACTGTTCGGCGGCTGACTTCGAAACGTCAATCAGGCGGCCACGGGTATGCGGGCCGCGATCATTGATGCGCACCACGACACTTTTGTCATTATCGAGATTGGTGACCTTCACCCGCGTGCCGAAGGGTAACTGGCGGTGGGCGGCGGTCAGGGAATTCTGGTCGAAACGCTCACCGCTGGCGGTGCGTTTGCCTTGGTGTTGCGAACCGTAGTACGAGGCACTGCCGGTTTCATCGTAACCGTGGGGATCGATCTCGCGATCACTGGCACAGCCGGCCAGCAGCAGAAGCAGGAAGCAGGCGCCGAGAAGCCGTAGCATGCGGTATTGCTCCTTGAATCAATTGGACTGTCTGTGCATTTGTGGGAGCGGATTTATCCGCGAAGGGGCCGGCACATTCGATATATATCTATCGCGTGTGATGCCGTCTTCGCGAATGAATTCGCTCCCACAATGGCTGATGCAGCCGTGGGTCAGCCTTCCAGCTTGCGCTTGAGCAGTTCATTGACCTGCTGCGGGTTGGCCTTGCCTTTGGAGACTTTCATCGCCTGACCGACGAAGAAGCCGAACATCTTGCCGCGCTTGGCTTCGTCGGCGGCGCGGTATTGTTCGACCTGTTCGGCGTTGGCGGCGAGCATCTCGTCGAGCATGGCTTCGATGGCACCGCTGTCGGTGACCTGTTTCAGGCCCTTCTTCTCGATGACTTCGTCGGCACTGCCTTCACCGTTGGCCATCGCCTCGAAGACCATCTTGGCGATTTTGCCGGAAATGGTGTTGTCGGTGATGCGTTTGAGCATGCCGCCCAGTTGCTCGGCGCTGACCGGCGACTGGTCGATGTCCAGGCCCTGTTTGTTCAGCAGGCTGCCCAGTTCGACCATGACCCAGTTGGCGGCCAGTTTGGCGTCGCCGCTGATGGCCACGACCTGTTCAAAGTAGTCCGCCTGCTCACGGCTGGAAGCCAGCACGCTGGCGTCGTAGGCCGACAGGCCGAACTGGCTCTGGAAGCGCTCGCGTTTCTGCGGTGGCAGTTCCGGCAGGGTGGCGCGGGTTTCTTCGAGGAAGGAGTCCTCGATGACCACCGGCAACAGGTCCGGATCGGGGAAGTAACGGTAGTCGTTGGCTTCCTCCTTGCTGCGCATGGCGCGGGTTTCGTCCTTGTTCGGATCGTACAGGCGGGTCTGCTGGATGACCTTGCCGCCGTCTTCGATCAGGTCGATCTGGCGCTGGATCTCGCTGTTGATCGCCTTTTCGATGAAACGGAACGAGTTGACGTTCTTGATCTCGCAGCGGGTACCGAACTCGACCTGGCCTTTGGGGCGGACCGAGACGTTGCAGTCGCAACGCAGCGAGCCTTCGGCCATGTTGCCGTCGCAGATGTCCAGGTAGCGGACCAGGGCGTGCATGGCTTTGACGTAGGCCACGGCTTCCTTGGCCGAACGCATGTCCGGCTCGGAAACGATTTCCAGCAACGGCGTGCCGGCGCGATTCAGGTCGATACCGGTCATGCCGCTGAAGTCTTCATGCAGGCTCTTGCCGGCATCTTCTTCCAGGTGGGCACGGGTGATGCCGACGCGCTTGACGGTGCCGTCTTCCAGAGTGATGTCCAGGTGGCCCTTGCCAACGATCGGCAGTTCCATCTGGCTGATCTGGTAGCCCTTGGGCAGGTCCGGGTAGAAGTAGTTCTTGCGCGCAAAGACGTTGTGCTGGCCGATTTCAGCATCGATGGCCAGGCCGAACTTGACGGCCATGCGCACGGCTTCCTTGTTCAGCACCGGCAGTACGCCGGGCATGCCCAGGTCGACCAGGCTGGCCTGGGTGTTGGGCTCGGAGCCGAACGTGGTGGCGCTGCCGGAGAAAATTTTCGATTGGGTC
This sequence comes from Pseudomonas sp. Pseusp88, assembly GCF_047303955.1. Classification (NCBI taxonomy): domain Bacteria; kingdom Pseudomonadati; phylum Pseudomonadota; class Gammaproteobacteria; order Pseudomonadales; family Pseudomonadaceae; genus Pseudomonas; species Pseudomonas sp. Pseusp88. The sequence continues at coordinate 7,383 of NZ_JBGLYM010000016.1, forward strand.
GAGAGCTGGGTGTGAATCTCCAGCCCGATGACGACTTCCCATTGCATGTGTGTTTCTCCTCAGAAGCCTTCGGGCGAGCGCAAATGCCAGTCAGTAACCTGCTGGTATTGGTGGGCTACGTTGAGCAGACGGCCTTCCTGGAAATACGGGGCGAGCAGTTGCACGCCGACCGGCAGTCCACCGGCAAAGCCCGCTGGCATGGACAAGCCCGGCAGACCCGCGAGGTTGGCGGTGATGGTGTAGAAGTCTTCCAGATACTCGGCGATCGGGTCGTTGGTCTTGGCGCCGATTTTCCAGGCCGGGTTGGGCGTGGTCGGGCCGAGAATGACGTCGACGTCGGCGAAGGCATTCATGAAGTCGTTCTTGATCAGGCGCCGGATCTTCTGTGCCTGCAGGTAGTAGGCGTCGTAGTAGCCGGCCGACAGCGCGTAGGCGCCGACCATGATGCGCCGCTGCACTTCCGGGCCGAAGCCTTCGGCGCGGGAGCGCTTGTACAGGTCGGTCAGGTCTTTCGGGTCGGCGCAGCGATAGCCGAAGCGCACGCCGTCGAAACGCGACAGGTTGGACGAGGCTTCCGCCGGAGCGATGACGTAATAGGCAGGAATCGCGTGCTGCAGGTTCGGCAGGCTGATTTCCTTGATGACGGCACCGAGCTTCTTCAGTTCTTCGACACTGGCCATGACCAGGTCGGCGATGCGCGGGTCGAGACCGGCGCTGAAGTACTCCTTCGGTATGCCGATGCGCAGGCCCTGCAGCGAAGCGTTCAGGTTGGCGGAGTAATCCGGAACCGGTTCGTCGATGCTGGTGGAGTCCTGCGGATCGAAGCCGGCCATGCCTTGCAGCAGCAGGGCGCAGTCTTCGGCAGTGCGGGCCATGGGGCCGGCCTGATCGAGACTGGAGGCATAGGCGATCATGCCCCAGCGCGAAACACGACCGTAGGTCGGTTTCAGGCCGGTGAGGTTGGTCAGGGCCGCTGGCTGGCGGATCGAGCCGCCGGTGTCGGTGCCGGTGGCCGCAGGCAGCAGGCGCGCAGCAACCGCAGCCGCCGAGCCGCCGGACGAGCCGCCGGGCACGTGTTCCAGGTTCCACGGGTTCTTCACCGCGCCGTAATGGCTGGATTCGTTGGCCGAACCCATGGCGAATTCGTCCATGTTGGTCTTGCCCAACGTCACGGTACCGGCGGCGGCCAGTTTGGCAACCACCGTGGCGTCGTAGGGCGACGTGAAGTTGTCGAGCATCTTCGAGCCGCAGCTGGTACGTACGCCCTGGGTGCAGAACAGGTCTTTATGGGCCAGCGGGGCACCCAGCAGGGCACCGTTCTCGCCATTGGCGCGGCGGGCATCGGCAGCCTGGGCCTGGGCGATGGCCAGGTCGTCGGTGCGGGTGATAAAGCTGTTGAGCTGAGGGTCGAGCTGGGCAATGCGCGCCAGCAGGACACGGGTCAGTTCTTCAGAAGAAAACTTTTTTTCGGCGAGTCCGCGAGCGATCTCGGCCAGAGTCATTTGATGCATAACAGGCACTTTCCCTTACTCGATGACTTTCGGAACCAGATAAAGGCCGCTTTCGACCGCCGGTGCGATGGCTTGGTAAGTGTCGCGACGATTGGGCTCGGTTACCACGTCCTCGCGCAGGCGCTGGGAGGCTTCCAGGGGGTGGGCCAGGGGTTCGATACCGCTGGTATCGACGGCCTGCATCTGGTCAATCAGGCCCAGAATGCTGTTCAGTGCTTCAGTAGTACGCGGGATATCGGCGTCATTCAGGCCAAGTCGGGCCAGATGAGCGATTTTTTCCACGTCGGAGCGATCAAGCGCCATGGGGTTCTCCTGTGGAATGCGCACGGATCCAGTCCGTGGGGCGGATTGCGGAACACGACAGGGGTTTTACGGTCAAAGGGCCGCGAACGTCTAGCGTCGTGCTCGGAAAACCACCAATTTAACATATTGGCTCCTTGCCCAAAATCCCTGTCGTTGTTAGAGTTTGCCGCACTTTTTTACCCACGCGCTCCCTAGGGTCCTTTTCCCATGTTCAAGAAACTGCGTGGCATGTTTTCCAGCGATTTGTCTATCGACCTGGGGACTGCCAATACCCTTATTTACGTGCGTGAGCGCGGTATTGTTCTGAATGAACCTTCGGTTGTGGCCATTCGTACCCATGGCAACCAGAAGAGTGTCGTCGCCGTCGGGATGGAGGCCAAGCGCATGCTCGGTCGTACCCCAGGCAATATCGCTGCTATCCGCCCGATGAAAGACGGCGTCATCGCCGACTTCAGCGTCTGTGAAAAGATGCTTCAATATTTCATCAACAAGGTTCACGAAAACAGCTTCCTGCAGCCAAGCCCTCGTGTGCTGATCTGCGTACCGTGCAAATCCACCCAGGTTGAACGCCGCGCCATTCGCGAGTCGGCCCTGGGTGCCGGCGCCCGTGAAGTGTTCCTGATCGAAGAGCCAATGGCCGCCGCTATCGGTGCCGGCCTGCCGGTCGAGGAAGCACGCGGTTCGATGGTCGTCGATATCGGTGGTGGTACCACTGAAATCGCGCTGATCTCCCTCAACGGTGTGGTCTATGCCGAATCCGTACGTGTGGGCGGCGACCGTTTCGACGAAGCGATCATCACTTACGTGCGCCGCAACTACGGCAGCCTGATCGGTGAATCCACCGCCGAGCGCATCAAGCAGGAAATCGGTACCGCTTATCCGGGCGGCGAAGTCCGTGAAGTCGACGTGCGCGGCCGCAACCTGGCCGAAGGCGTTCCTCGTGCCTTCACCCTGAACTCCAACGAAGTGCTGGAAGCGTTGCAGGAATCCCTGGCAACCATCGTTCAGGCCGTGAAAAGCGCGCTGGAGCAATCGCCTCCGGAACTGGCATCGGACATCGCCGAGCGCGGCCTGGTGCTGACCGGTGGTGGCGCGTTGCTGCGTGACCTCGACAAGCTGCTGGCCCAGGAAACCGGCCTGCCGGTAATCGTCGCCGAAGACCCGCTGACCTGCGTAGCCCGTGGCGGTGGTCGTGCGCTGGAGATGATGGACAAGCACACCATGGATCTGCTTTCCAGCGAGTGATCGCTGCAGAGACGTTTCATGGCAGCCTTTGAATACAGGTAGCGCTTTGTGCTACCTGTATGCTTTGCGCTGGCGCCGAAATCTGGCGTTCACCTTTTCTACTGTCCTGGCCGGTCCAATGCCGCATGAATAAGCACAGCCACGCACAGCTCAACCCATCGGATGCATGCCCGGGAGGAGCCTATTAAACCGCTCTTCGCAAAAGGCCCATCCCTGGGTGTGCGCCTGTTGGCAGTGGCCGTCTTTTCGGTAGCACTGATGGTGGTTGATGCACGGTTTGAATTGCTCAGGCCGCTGCGCAGCCAGATGTCTCTGGTGCTGATGCAGTCCTACTGGATCGTCGATCTGCCCTCGCGTTTGTATCAGAATGTTGCCAGCCAGTTTGGCGGGCGTACCGAGCTGATCGCCGAAAACGAAAAACTCAAGACCGAGACTCTGCTGTTGCAGGGGCGCCTGCAGAAACTGGCGGCCCTGACCGAGCAGAACGTGCGCCTGCGCGAGTTGCTCAATTCCTCGGCACTGGTCAACGAGAAGGTCGAAGTGGCCGAGTTGATCGGCATGGACCCCAATCCCTTTACCCATCGCATCATCATCAACAAGGGTGAGCGCGACGGCGTCGTACTGGGCCAGCCGGTACTCGATGCCCGGGGTCTGATGGGCCAGGTGGTCGAGCTGATGCCCTATACCTCGCGGGTTCTGCTGCTGACCGACTCGACCCACAGCATTCCGGTACAGGTCAACCGTAATGGCCTGCGCGCCATCGCCAGCGGCACCGGTAACCCGGAGCGCCTGGAGTTGCGCCATGTCGCGGACACCGCTGATATCAAGGAAGGCGACCTGCTGGTCAGTTCCGGCCTTGGCCAGCGCTTCCCTGCCGGTTACCCGGTGGCGACGGTCAAGGAAGTGATTCATGACTCCGGCCAGCCTTTCGCTATTGTCCGCGCCGTGCCGACCGCAGCCCTGAACCGCAGCCGTTACCTGTTGCTGGTGTTCTCCGACGGTCGTTCGCCGGAAGAGCGTGCGGCCGATGCGGCCAAGGCCCAGGAAAATATCGAGCGCGGTGCCGAGCCGTCTACACCTGCGGCGGCAGCGGGATCAGCAGGATCGGCGACACCGGTCGCGCCGGTGACGGCCAATTCACCCGCCAACCATTCGGTGCCGGGCACCGCGCCGCTTACCATTCCGGAAATACCGGCTGTGATCCTGACCCCGGCGCCCGCTCCGGCCAAGCCCGCCCGCAGGCCGGCCAAGCCTGCAGTGAGCAGGCCACCCGCCGCGCAAGCCACGGAACCGGCGACTGGTACTCGGGAGCGCACCGATGGTTAGTCTGGCTCCCTCGCGCAATGGCTGGGTCGTCTGGTTGTCGTTTCTGCTGGGGCTGTTGCTGAGCGTTTCGCCGCTGCCGCAGTTCATGGAAATCTTCCGGCCACTGTGGCTGGCGCTGTTGCTGACCTTCTGGACCCTGGCCCTGCCGCACAAGGTCGGCATGACCACGGCCTGGGTGCTGGGCCTGATGGAAGATGTGTTGTACGGCACGCTGCTGGGGCAGAACGCACTGATCCTGAGCCTGATCACCTTCCTGGTAATGTCCTTGCAGCAACGCTTGCGCATGTACCCCATGTGGCAGCAATGCCTGATCCTGCTGGTTATCTTCGGCCTGGCGCAGTTGGCACAACTCTGGCTCAGCGCCTTGACCGGTAATCGTCAGCCGACCCTGGCATTGCTCTTGCCAGCACTGGTCAGTGTCCTGCTCTGGCCTTGGGTGAGCTACGGTATGCGTGGCCTGCGCAAGCGTTTGAAAATCAATTGAGCGCTGCGTGGTTGCCGTTGGCATGAAGCCGGTCGCAATCATGGCCCTGACATGGAGACGTCTAGATGCCCCCCCTTTACCTGGCCTCTGGTTCGCCACGCCGTCGTGAACTGCTGACCCAGATCGGTGTGCCTTACACCGCCCTCAGTGCCGAAATCGATGAAACCCCTTTTACGGATGAACGCCCACATGCCTATGTCGAGCGCCTGGCGCGCGGCAAGGCTCAGGCCGGGCTGGCATCGCTGAGCGCATCGCCCGACGCTTGTGTGCTCGGCGCCGATACGGCAGTGGTGCTCGATGGCCGCATTCTCGGCAAGCCGATAGACGCGGATGATGCCTGCGCCATGCTCACGGCGCTGTCCGGCCGCGAACACGAAGTGCTCACCGCTGTGGCCGTGGCCAATCGTCAGGGCTGCGAGGCGCTGGTGGTCAGCAGTCGCGTGCGCTTTCGCGTCATCCAGCCTCAGGAAATTCGGGCCTATTGGGCCAGCGGCGAACCCCGGGACAAGGCCGGCAGCTATGCCATTCAGGGGCTGGCGGCGGTCTTCGTCGAGGGTTTGCAAGGCAGTTATTCGGCGGTAGTCGGCCTGCCTTTGTGTGAAACCGCAGAACTGCTGAGCCGTTTCGGCATACCCTGTTGGCAATGCCTGGAAGGTGACAAGCCATGAGTGAAGAGATTCTGATCAACATCACGCCGATGGAATCACGCGTGGCGGTGGTGGAAAACGGTGTTTTGCAGGAAGTCCATGTCGAGCGGACCCAGCGTCGCGGGATCGTCGGCAACATCTACAAGGGCAAGGTGGTACGGGTGCTGCCCGGTATGCAGGCGGCGTTCGTCGATATCGGCCTGGACCGGGCGGCGTTCATTCACGCCTCGGAAATTTCCATGCGCGAAGGCCCGGCCGTGGAAAGCATTGCCTCCCTGGTGCACGAAGGCCAGAGCCTGGTGGTGCAGGTCACCAAGGACCCGATTGGCAGCAAGGGCGCGCGCCTGACGACTCAACTGTCGATTCCTTCACGTTATCTGGTGTACATGCCGCGCACTGCCCATGTCGGCATCTCGCTGAAGATCGAAGACGAAGGCGAGCGCGAGCGGCTGAAAAAAGTGGTCAGCGATTGCGTGGCCCTGGAAGGGATCAAGGAAGCCGGTGGATTCATCCTGCGTACTGCCGCTGAAGGCGCCGGTGCCGATGAGATCCTTATGGACATCCGCTACCTGCGTCGTCTGTGGGACCAGATCGGCGAGCAGATCAAGACCATCAGCCCGCCCAATGTCATCTACGAAGATCTCGGCCTGGCCCTGCGTACCCTGCGCGATCTGGTCAGCCCGAAGATCGAGAAGATTCGCATCGACTCGCGGGAAACCTTCCAGAAGACCACTCAGTTCGTTGCCGAGCTGATGCCGGAAATCGCCGATCGTCTTGAGCACTATCCTGGCGAACGGCCGATCTTCGACCTCTATGGCGTCGAGGACGAGATCCAGAAGGCCCTGGATCGCAAGGTCCCGCTCAAGTCCGGCGGTTATCTGGTGATCGATCCGGCCGAGGCCATGACCACCATCGACGTCAATACCGGCGCCTTTGTCGGCCATCGCAATCTTGAAGAAACCATTTTCAAGACCAATCTCGAAGCGGCGACTGCCATCGCCCGCCAGCTGCGCCTGCGCAATCTGGGCGGGATCATCATCATCGATTTCATCGACATGGAAGACGGCGAGCATCAGCGGCAGGTCCTGCGTACCCTGGAAAAACAGCTGGAGCGCGATCACGCCAAGACCAACATCATCGGTATCACCGAACTGGGCCTGGTGCAGATGACCCGCAAGCGCACCCGCGAGAGTCTGGAGCAGGTGCTGTGCGAGCCATGCAACAGTTGCCAGGGCCGTGGCAAGTTGAAGACCCCGGAAACCATCTGTTACGAAATCTTCCGCGAGATCCTGCGCGAGGCCCGTGCCTATCAGGCGCTGGGCTATCGTGTACTGGCCAACCAGCGGGTGGTGGACCGTCTGCTTGACGAAGAATCGGGCAATGTCGCGGAATTGGAGGGCTTTATTGGCCGAACCATCCGCTTTCAGGTAGAAACCATGTATTCCCAGGAACAATACGACGTTGTTCTGCTCTGAGTTCGCAGCGCTCTCGCGAGCCTGAACCCTGAGCAGCCGACGGACCTGTGGCAAGGACGCCCTTATAACGAGATCGATGCGTGGCAATTGAGCAATCCCGGAACCTACTGATGTCTGCAAAAACGAGCCGGGTTATCCCATCCCTCAGTGGGAGTGCTCTGACATGCAACGTCTGACCCGCCTTTCAGCGACGCTGACCCGTTGGGGGTTGAGCCTTTGCGCGCTGATTCTGGTGCTGGCGGCGTTGTACGTCAGCCTGGGGCGGCAACTGGCGCCGCTGGTGGCCGAATATCGCACCGATATCGAGAGCAAGGTCGCTGCGGCGCTGCAAATGCCGGTAAGCATCGGCGGCCTGGAAGGCACCTGGCACGGTTTTGCGCCGATTTTCGTCGCCCGGGATGTGGTGGTGGGGCAGGGCAGCAACTCCATGCGCCTGGAACACGTGCGCGCGGTGCCCGATTTCTGGGCCAGCGTTCGCGCCCGGCAAGTGCGGATCGAGCGCCTGGAACTCGATGGCCTGCAACTGAGCCTCAAGGAAGACAAGGACGGCCACTGGGCGCTGCAAGGCCTGCCGGTCAGTGATGACAAGCCATTCGATCCTGAGCAATTGTTGACCCAGATGCAGGTGGTCTCGCGGCTGACACTGTTCGACAGCCAGTTGACCCTGCAACCCTTCGAGCAACAACCGCAGACTTTCAAGTACATCAGCCTCAGCCTCAAGACCGGCAGCGCCAATCAACGACTGGATGCTCGGACGACACTCCCCGATGGCCAGCCGCTGGCACTCAACATGCGCTCGCATGTCCGCGCCAGCGAATGGCGCGACGGCAACGCCGACCTCTACCTGAGCCTGCCCCAGAGCGATTGGGCGCATTGGTTGCCCAAGAGCCTGACCAGACAATGGAATCTGGACACCCTGCAAGCCGGTGGCGACCTGTGGCTGAGCTGGGCCAAAGGCACCCTGCAGAGCGCTGCCGTGCGCCTGAATGCGCCAACCATCAAGGCCGCGTATGCCGACCGCAAGCCAGCGAAGATCGGCAACCTGGCCCTCAATGCCTGGCTGCAACGCACTGACAAAGGCTTCAACCTGACCCTCGGTTCCCTGGCCATGAGCCTGGGCAGCAATCGTTGGGAAAGCCGCATTCAAGTGACTCAGGAAGAAGCGACGGCCGACACCGACGAACTGTGGCATGTGCAGGCCGACCGCCTGGACCTGACCCCGCTGACGCCGCTGTTCGACGCCCTGGCACCGGTGCCTGAGGGTGTGAAGGTGGCACTGGACAACCTCAAGTTCACGGGCGCATTGACCAATGTGCTGGTGGATTTTCGTCCGGGGGTGGAGGGTGACAAGAAACTGATGTTCGCCGCCAACCTCGACAAGCTTGGTTTCAATGCGTATCACGGCGCTCCGGCGGCCGGGAATGTCAGCGGCGCCATCAGTGGCGACCTCGGCCAGGGCGAGCTGCGCCTGGCTACGGACAACTTCATGCTGCACCTGGCACCGATCTTCGCCAATCCGTGGACTTACACCAAGGCCAACGCGCAGTTGACCTGGCACCTGGACAAGGAAGGCTTCACCCTGATTGCGCCGTATATCAAGGTACTCGGCGATGAGGGCAAGATTGCCGCCGATTTCCTGATCCGCCTGCACTTCAACCATGATCAGGAAGACTATATGGACCTGCGGGTCGGCATGGTCGATGGCGATGGTCGTTACACCAGCAAGTACCTGCCTGCGGCGTTGAGCCCGGCGCTGGACAGTTGGTTGCGTACTGCGGTGCTCGGTGGCGCGGTGGATCAGGGTTTCTTCCAGTATCAGGGTTCCCTCGATCACGGTGCCATGGATGCGGCGCGGGTGATCAGCCTGTTCTTCAAGGTGCATAACGCCACTCTCGATTTCCAGCCCGGCTGGCCGCAGCTCACCGGTGTGGATGGCAATGTATTCGTGGAAAACAGCGGTGTGCGCATCAAGGCCAGCAAGGCGCAGATGCTCAATACCCAGGTCAGCAATGTGCTGGTCAACATTCCCCACGTACCGACCGGGCAGAGCAGTCATTTGTTCGTCGATGGTGACTTCAATGGCACCCTGGCTGACGGCGTGAAGATCCTCCAGACCGCTCCCATCGGTACCGCCAGCACCTTTGCCGGCTGGACCGGCGAAGGGCCGCTGCAAGGCAAGCTGAAACTCGATGTGCCGCTGGTCAAGGGGCAGGAAGCGAAAATCGCTGTCGATTTCAGTACCGATAATGCGCGCCTGAAAATTGCCGACCCGGTGCTGGAGTTCAGCCAGCTCAAGGGTGATTTCCGTTTTGACAGCACCAAGGGGCTGAGCGGCAGGAACATCAAGGCCCAGGCCTTCGAGCGGCCGATTACTGCGGAAATCGTTGCCGACGGCAAGCCCGGCGCACCCATCACCCGGATCAATGCCAGCGGCCAGGTAGCGCAAAAGCGCTTGAACGACTGGCTTGGCATTACCCAGCCGCTGCCAGTGTCCGGGGACTTGCCTTATCAGTTGCAGGTGACCCTGGGTGGCGCCGACAGCCAGTTGAAGATCAACTCCAACCTCAAGGGGCTGGTGGTGGACCTGCCTGCGCCCTTTGGCAAGACCGCCGATGACACCCGCGACAGCGAGTTCCGCATGAGCCTGCAAGGCCCTGAGCGGCGCTACAACGCGCTTTACGGCAACCTGGCGAGCCTGGCCTACAGTGCGCCAGCCAGTACCCCTGCCGACGGCCGTGGCGAGCTGCTGCTCGGTAATGGCACGGCAGCGGTTCCGGATGGCAAGGGCCTGCGGATTCGCGGCAGTCTGTCCGAGCTGGATGTGAACACCTGGAAAGCCACCGCCAGCCGCTATGCCGGTAATGATCCGGGCGGCAGCGCCAAGCTGTTGAGCGGTGTGGATCTGCAGATCGGCAAGTTGATCGCCATGGGCACCACCCTCGATCAGGCCCGGGTGCAGGTCAAGCGTGATACCGCTGCCTGGAACCTGACCCTGGACAGCACTGTGGCCAAGGGTAATGCCAGCCTGCCGGATGCCAAGACCACGCCCATCGGCATCGATATGCAGTACGTACGCCTGCCCGCGCCGGACCCGGCTGCCGCAGTCGTAGAGAACGCGCCGGACCCGCTGGCCGATGTCGACCCACGGCAGATTCCGGCGCTGAATATCAATATCAGCCAGTTGTTCCAGGGCGACCAACTGGTCGGGGCATGGTCGCTGAAGGTGCGGCCGACGCCCAATGGTATCCAGCTGGCCAATCTGAACATGGGCCTCAAGGGCATGTTGCTGCTGGGCGACGGCGGCTGGGAAGGCGCGCCGGGGGCCACCAGCAGTTGGTACAAAGGCAGGATCAACGGCAAGAACCTGGCCGATGTGCTCAAAGGCTGGGGCTTTGCGCCGACCGTGACCAGCGAGAGTTTCGAGCTGAACGTCGATGGTCGCTGGCCGGGCTCTCCGGCCTGGGTCGGGCTCAAACGCTACTCGGGCAGCCTGGACGCCACTCTTGAGCGCGGCCAGTTTGTCGAAGTGGAGGGCGGCGCCCAGGCGTTGCGTGTGTTCGGCCTGCTGAACTTCAACTCCATCGGCCGCCGCCTGCGTCTGGACTTCTCCGACCTGCTTGGCAAAGGCCTGAGCTACGACAAGGTCAAGGGCCTGCTGGTGGCAAGCGACGGTGTTTACGTCACCCGCAAACCAATCACCCTGGCCGGACCGTCGAGCAATCTGGAGCTGGATGGCACTCTGGACATGGTCAAGGACCGCGTCGATGCCAAGCTGCTGGTGACCTTGCCGGTGACCAACAACCTGCCGATTGCCGCGCTGATTGTCGGCGCTCCTGCGATCGGCGGCGCGCTGTTCCTGGTGGACAAGCTGCTGGGTGATCGCGTGGCGCGGTTTGCCAGCGTGCAGTACAAGGTCGAAGGGCCGTGGAAAGAGCCGAAGATCACCTTCGACAAGCCGTTCGAAAAACCGCAGTAAGAGCACAGCAGGAATGGGGGCGAACCTTGTGGGAGCGGATTTATCCGCGAAGTCGGTATTTCAGGCGGTAGGGATGTATCGATTGTTCGGACCTCTTTCGCCAATGAATTCGCTCACAGAATTCGTGGCGACAAAAATATCGTCATGGCAGCAGGTTATGCATTGGTTGGTGCATAGCCTGGTTTGTTGACAGTTCCTTGTTGCCAGTCAAGGAGTAAAGTGCCTGTCATCACCGACAAGGAGTGCCCCATGTCTTTTGCCGTTATCCAGATGGTCAGCCAGAGCGATGTCCTGGGCAACCTGGCCCAGGCCCGGCGCCTGCTCGAACAGGCTGCCGCGTCCGGCGCACGGCTGGCCGTATTGCCGGAAAACTTTGCGGCCATGGGCCGTCGCGATGTCGCTGATATCGGTCGCGCCGAGGCGCTGGGGCAAGGGCCGATCCTGCCATGGTTGAAAAGCACCGCCCGTGACCTCAAGTTATGGATAGTTGCCGGTACCTTGCCGCTACCGCCGAGTGATCGGCCTGATGGCAAGGTTACGGCGTGTTCGCTATTGATCGACGAGCACGGCGAGCAGGTGGCGCGTTACGACAAGCTGCATCTGTTCGACGTGGATGTGGCTGATAGCCGCGGGCGTTATCGCGAGTCCGATGATTATGCTCACGGCAATGACCTGGTGGTGGTGGATACGCCGGTGGGGCGCCTGGGCTTGAGCGTCTGCTATGACCTGCGCTTCCCCGAGTTGTACACAGCACTGCGAGCCGCAGGTGCCGAATTGATTACCGCGCCGTCGGCCTTCACGGCTGTAACCGGCGCGGCGCATTGGGACATCCTGATCCGGGCGCGCGCCATTGAAACCCAGTGTTATCTGCTGGCGGCCGCCCAGGGCGGGGTTCATCCAGGCCCGCGCGAGACCTGGGGCCATGCCGCCATTATCGACCCCTGGGGCCGGGTAGTGGCCGAGCAGGCTCAAGGCGAGGCGGTCTTGCTGGCCCAGCGCGACAGTGAAGAACAGGCGTCCATCCGGGCGCGGATGCCGGTGTCCAGTCACCGGCGATTTTTTGCGCAGGACGCAGTGCGGCCTGCTTCGGAGTAAATATGAGCGACGTCTCCTCAGTCAGTGAACACCTTCTGGCACCCGGCGGCCTTAACCTGGACAGCCTGCAATCGGTGCTGGGCGAACTGGCCGGCCCGGGTATCGACGCTGCCGACCTGTATTTTCAGGGGCAGATTTCCGAGTCCTGGTCCCTGGAAGACGGCATCGTCAAGGAAGGCAGTTTCAACCTCGACCAGGGTGTGGGCGTGCGTGCGCAGTCAGGCGAGAAAACCGGATTTGCCTACAGCAACGCCATCACTCTGGAAGCCTTGAGTTCTGCGGCCAAGGCGGCTCGCTCGATCTCCCGCGCCGGGCAGCACGGCACCGTCCAGGCCTTCACCAGTCAGGACGTGGCTCAGTTGTATGCCCCGGACAACCCCCTGGAAGTCATGACCCGTGCGGAAAAGGTCGAGCTGCTCAAGCGCATCGACGTCGCCACTCGGGCTCTGGACCCGCGCATTCAGCAGGTGTCGGTGAGCATGGCCGGGGTCTGGGAGCGGATTCTGGTGGCGTCGACCGACGGTAGTCTGGCGGCCGATGTGCGCCCATTGGTGCGTTTCAATGTCAGCGTGATCGTCGAGCAGAACGGCCGCCGCGAGCGCGGTGGTCACGGCGGTGGCGGGCGTACCGACTACCGCTATTTCCTTACTGATGACCGCGCCATGGGCTATGCCCGTGAGGCGTTGCGGCAGGCCCTGGTCAATCTGGAAGCGATTCCGGCGCCGGCGGGCACGCTGCCTGTGGTGCTGGGTTCTGGCTGGTCCGGTGTGCTGTTGCACGAAGCCGTCGGCCACGGCCTGGAAGGGGACTTCAACCGCAAGGGCAGTTCCGCCTACAGCGGCCGGATCGGCGAGATGGTGGCTTCCAAACTGTGCACCATCGTTGATGACGGCACCCTGGCCGGGCGTCGCGGTTCCCTGAGCGTCGATGACGAAGGCACCCCGACCGAGTGCACCACACTGATCGAGAACGGTGTGCTCAAGGGCTACATGCAGGACAAGCTCAATGCCCGCCTGATGGGCGTGGCCCGCACCGGCAACGGTCGTCGCGAATCCTACGCGCACCTGCCGATGCCGCGCATGACCAACACCTACATGCTCGGTGGCCAGAGCGATCCGGCCGAGATCATTGCGTCGGTCAAGCGCGGCATCTACTGCGCCAACCTGGGTGGCGGTCAGGTGGATATCACCAGCGGCAAGTTTGTATTTTCCACCAGCGAGGCTTACCTGATCGAGGACGGCAAGATTACCGCTCCGGTCAAGGGCGCGACCCTGATCGGCAACGGTCCGGAAGCGATGAGCAAGGTGTCGATGGTCGGTAACGACCTGTCCCTGGACAGCGGTGTGGGGACCTGTGGCAAGGACGGGCAGTCCGTGCCGGTGGGCGTGGGTCAGCCGACGTTGAAGATCGATGCGATCACCGTGGGCGGTACCGGCGGCTGATTGGGTGAGCCTGTGGGGCTCGTTTCTGTGGGACCGGCTTCAGTCGGGAAGGCTGCATTACAGACGACACATGTGTATCGGATGTACGACCCTCTTCCCGGCTAAAGCCGGTCCCACATAGTCCCACTGTTGCCGGGGTGTAAGGCGGGACTCAACGCAAGCCGCGTTGTGTCTCGTCCAGCTCACGGATGTATTTGAAGATTTTGCGGGTCGAAGCTGGTGGTTTGTTCTGCGCCAGTTCGTGTTGGGCCTGACGGATCAGGGAGCGCAGTTGTTGGCGATCAGCTTCGGGGTATTCGGCAACGAATTTCTCCAGCACATCGTCCGCACCGGTGATCAGGCGATCACGCCAGCGTTCCAGGTTGTGAAAGCGTTCGTTGTATTGGCGAGTGGAGGCATCGAGTTGGTCGAGCAACACCAGAATGGCGTCCAGGTCCTGGTCGCGCATGAGTTTGCCGATGAACTGGATGTGCCGTTTGCGCGCGATATGCGCCGTGTGCTTGGGCGCGTCGGCCAGGGCCTTGCGCAGCGCATCGGTCAGCGGCAGCTTGGCCAGTACATCGGCCTTGAGTGTGGTCAGGCGCTCGCCCAGGTCAACGAGAGCGTGAAGTTCACGCTTGATCTGGGTTTTGCTTTTCTCCCCGTCGAGGGAGTCGTCGTAAGAATCAACCATGGGGGCCGTCCGAAAATAAACGCCGCCATGATAACCAGTCGAGGGCCGCTTGTCCGGCCCGCTCGGTATTCGGTATGTGCCGAAAGCAGAATTTGATGGAGAAAGTCATGAGTGCATCCCAAAGCGTCGGCCCGCAGGCCCTGCCCGAACTGCAGGAGCAGGTCGAGCACATCATCGCCGAGGCCCGTCGCCAGGGCGCCAGCGCCTGTGAAGTGGCGGTGTCGCTGGAGCAGGGGCTGTCGACTTCAGTGCGTCAGCGCGAGGTCGAGACGGTCGAGTTCAATCGTGACCAGGGTTTCGGTATCACTTTGTATGTCGGCCAGCGCAAGGGCTCGGCCAGTACCTCGGCCAGTGGCGCCGAGGCCATTCGCGAGACCGTTGCTGCCGCGTTGGCCATCGCCAAACATACCTCCGAAGACGAAAGTTCGGGCCTGGCCGATGCCGCGCTGATGGCCAAGGACCTGCCGGACTTCGATCTGTACCACGCCTGGGACATCACCCCCGAGCAGGCCATCGAGAAGGCGCTGATCTGTGAAGCGGCGGCTTTCGATGCCGACAGCCGGATCAAGAACGCCGACGGCACCACTCTCAATACTCATCAAGGCTGCCGTGTGTACGGCAACAGCAATGGCTTTGTCGGCGGTTATGCCTCGACTCGCCACAGCCTGAGCTGCGTGATGATCGCCGAGGGCGATGGCCAGATGCAGCGTGATTACTGGTACGACGTCAGCCGCCAGGGTGAACTGCTGGCTGACCCGCTGAGCATCGGCCGCAAGGCCGCTGAACGCGCTGCCAGTCGCCTGGGCGCGCGTCCGGTGCCGACCTGTGAAGTGCCGGTGCTGTTCTCTGCCGAACTGGCGGGCGGTCTGTTCGGCAGCTTCCTCGGGGCGATTTCCGGCGGCAACCTGTATCGCAAGTCGTCTTTCCTTGAAGGCACCATGGGCCAGCGCCTCTTTCCCGAGTGGCTGACCATCGACGAGCGCCCGCACCTGATGCGCGCCATGGGCAGTTCGGCCTTCGACAGCGACGGCCTGGCCACCTATGCCAAACCGTTCGTCGAAAATGGCGATCTGGTGTCCTACATCCTCAGTACTTACTCTGGGCGCAAGCTGGGCCTGCCGAGCACGGCTAACGCGGGGGGCGTGCACAACCTGTTCGTCACCCATGGCACGGAAGACCAGGCTGCCTTGATCCGCCGCATGGGTCGCGGCCTGTTCGTCACCGAGCTGATGGGCAGCGGCCTGAATATGGTCACGGGGGATTATTCCCGTGGCGCGGCAGGCTTCTGGGTCGAGAACGGTGAAATCCAGTTCCCGGTACAGGAAGTGACCATTGCCGGGAACATGCGCGACATGTTCAAGCAGATCGTCGCCGTGGGCAGCGATCTGGAGTTGCGCAGCAATATCCGCACGGGCTCGGTATTGATTGAGCGGATGACTGTAGCGGGGAGCTGACCTGCCCCGAATTGAAATGATGCCTGTGGGACCGGCTGAAGCCGGTCCCACAAAAATTGCACTTCAATTCATCTCGTGCTTGTCGTGATTATCAATCTCATTTAATAATGAATATCATTTCTAAAATGAGATTGGGTCATGGGCCTCTTTCTGCACGAATCACCGCATCTGGACCACTGGCGTTTCCTCGGTGTGCGGGTGCGCTGCGCCCTTGATGCCGATGAACCCCGCTCAATCGAACATTACCTTGCCGAAGGGCGCTATCTGGCGCGCTTCACTGCCACGCCCCAGTCTCTGATCGCCGAAACCACCTTGCGCCTGTTGCTCGATACCGCGCGTGACACGGTATTGCCCTGGCATTGGCGCTGCCTGTGCCTGGACCAGGCCTGGCGTCCCCTGCGCGACCTTCATGCCCTGGCGCAGACCCCGGCCCGTCTGGCGCGCTACCAGTCCGGCGTGCAGGAATTGGCCACCTGCGTCCTGCAACCTTCGATCTCAACCAATGAACTCATAGCCGCCGGTCTTTGACCGACACCCGTCAGCGTCCCTGGAGGTATGTCATGCAGCATTGGAAACGCACCATTGAAGAGGCCAATCGCTGTTTCAATCGCGGCGATCTGGTCGATGCCCGCGAGTTGTACCTGCAGGCGCTGGCACTGGCCCAGGTGTTGTTCGAACGCTGGGCCAACGTTGACGAGGCGGTTGCCGCTTTCGTCATTTCCCATCACAACCTGGCCGATCTGCACCTGGCCCTGGGCCAGCCGGAGGAGAGCGCCGAGTACCTGTGCGCGGTTCATCAGCATTTGCTCCAGGCCATGCAGGAGCAGCGTCTGCCCCCGGCCCTGCGCCAGGCAGCGCTGCGTCACAGCAGCAAAACCTACACCGAACTGCTGGGTTTCATCAGCGAATACGGCGAATACCCGCGCACTCACCGGCTGCTCAGCAGTGGCGGCGAGCAATCGCGCATGTCACTGCTGCGCAATGCGGCGGCCATCCCCGGTCTTACTTATCCCGGCCATACTTACGGAGTTCATTGAGATGCCTTTTACCTTGCCTGCCTTGCCCTACGCTTACGATGCCCTCGAGCCGCACATCGATGCGCAGACCATGGAAATCCATTACAGCAAGCATCACCAGACCTATATCAACAATCTCAACGCCGCTGTAGAAGGCACCGAATGGGCTGAATGGCCGATCGAGAAATTGGTGGCGGCGGTGCAGCAGCTTCCGGAAAAATTGCGCGCGGCAGTGATCAACCAGGGCGGCGGCCATGCCAACCACTCGCTGTTCTGGGCGGTGATGGCACCTGCCGGTGGCGGTTTGCCAAAAGGCGAAGTCGCCAAGGCTATCGATGAGCAACTGGGCGGCTTTGACGCTTTCAAAGAGGCCTTTACCAAGGCTGCGCTGACTCGTTTCGGCAGCGGCTGGGCCTGGCTGAGCGTGACCCCGCAGAAGACACTGGTGGTGGAAAGCAGCGGCAACCAGGACAGCCCGCTGATGAACGGCAATACGCCGATCCTGGGTCTGGACGTCTGGGAGCACGCCTACTACTTGCTGTATCAGAACCGTCGTCCTGAATACATCAACGCTTTCTACAACGTGATCAACTGGGACGAAGTGTCCAGGCGCTATCTGGCCGCCGTGGCCTGAATTCATATAACAAGAACTAAGGCAGTGTATGCGTCTGGATATTCACAAGGTCGGCAGGGGGCGAAGGTTTCGCCGGGCGGCAGGATTGATTGTGTTTTTGCTCGGTGTCGTATTGCTGATTGGCCGGGCGCCGGGCTGGCTGCTGTTCTGAGTTGAATGCCTGCGTCGAGGAGAGGCGTACACAAATCCGTAGGAGCCGGCTTGCTGGCGATAGCGTCGGGTCAGTCGGCGTGAATGTTGCCCGTTATACCGTCATCGCCAGCAAGCCGGCTCCTACAGAGCCGTATTCCATAATCAGAGACGCGGTTTACTCGCCTTCATCAAAGTAGTTATTGATCAGCGCCACCAATCCATCCAGTGCCTCCTGTTCCTTTTCGCCCTCGGTGTGCAGGTGGATTTCGGTGCCTTTACCTGCCGCCAGCATCATGACGGCCATGATGCTCTTGCCGTCGACCATGCTTTGCGGGGTACGCCCGATCCTGATCTGGCAGGAGTATTGGCCCGCCACGCCGACGAATTTAGCCGCTGCACGGGCATGCAGGCCGAGCTTGTTGATAATGGTGATTTGACGAGCGGGCATCGCAGTGAAAGTCCTTTCAACTAAGGTCGCGGTGGCGGACCTGAACGTTCTTGAGGGATTGTTGCAGCACTCGGCCCAGGCGTTCCGTCAGATAGACAGAGCGGTGATGCCCGCCGGTACAGCCAATCGCAATGGTGACGTAGGATCGATTGCTGGCGGCAAAACGCGGCAGCCACTTGTTGAGGTAGGCAAAGATATCCTGAAACATCTCTTCGACATCAGGTTGCGCCGCGAGGTAGTCGGCAACCGGTTGATCCAGACCGGACTGCTCGCGCAGCTCCGGTTTCCAATAAGGGTTGGGCAGGCAGCGCACGTCGAACACCACATCGGCTTCCACGGGCATGCCGCGCTTGAAACCGAAGGACTCGATCAGGATGGCGGTGCCTGGCTCCGGTTTGTCCAGCAGGCGCAGTTTCAGCGTGTCGCGTAGCTGGTAGAGATTCAGGTGGGTCGTGTCAATGGACAGGTCAGCCAGATCGATGATCGGGCTCAGCAGCTTGCTCTCGTCGCGTATCGCTTCAGCCAGAGAGCGATTGGCATTGCTCAACGGGTGGCGACGACGGGTTTCCGAGAAGCGTTTGAACAGTGTGGCCTCGTCCGCATCGAGATAGATGACATCGCAGCGGATATTGCGCGAGCGAACTTCTTCGAGCATTTGCGGGAAGCGGGTCAGGTGGCTGGGCAGATTGCGCGCATCAATGGAGACGGCGAGCATCGGTTCAGCCAGTTCGGTATTGATCAGGGCGCGCTCGGCAAGCTCGGGCAGCAGGCCGGCGGGGAGGTTGTCGACGCAATAGAAGCCGCTGTCCTCCAGAACATCGAGGGCCGTGCTCTTGCCTGAGCCGGAGCGGCCGCTGACGATGATCATGCGCATGATCAGTTACCGTTCTGCACGTCCAGTACCACTTGATAAAGCAGCTCACTGCTTTTGGCACTGCGCAGTTTTATGCGGTTATCGGCGTTATCCAGCATGCCGGCGATCTGGCGCAGCAACTCCAGATGGGCATCGGTTGCCGCTTCGGGGACCAGCAGAACAAACAACAGGTCGACAGGCGCGCCATCGATGGCGTCGAATTCTATCTTCTCTTTCAGATGAAGCACTGCGCTGATCGGTGAGGTCAAGCCCTTCAGCCGGCAGTGTGGAATGGCGATACCATTGCCAAAACCGGTCGAACCGAGTTTTTCGCGGGCAATAAGATGCTCGTAGACGTCTTGCTGATCAATTTCAGGGCTTGTCCCCTTGGCAATCAGCCTGGCGATTTCTTCGAGCACCTTTTTTTTACTGGTGCCTGGCACGTCCACGAATGAACGGCCAGGGGTCAGGATATTTTCAAGTCGGATCATGTAGGTGGGGTATCAGCGCGCCGCTGCACCTTGCAGGCTGCGTTGCTGTTTTTCCTTATGCTTGAGCAATTGTCTGTCGAGCTTGTCGGTCAGGAGGTCGATCGCTGCGTACATGTCGGCATGTTCCGCGTTGGCGACCACTTCTCCGCCGGGTATGTGCAGGGTGGCTTCGATTTTCTGTTTCAGCTTCTCGACCTCCATGATCACCTGCACATTGGTGATTTTGTCGAAGTGGCGCTCCAGTCGTCCGAGTTTCTCGGTGATGTAGTCGCGTAGGGCGTCGGTCACATCCAGTTGATGTCCACTGATGTTGACTTGCATACCGCTTTCTCCTTATTGCCAGTGCATAGAGAGGCAGGCTGATGCCTGCCACTGGAACGCTGCCAGCTTGCCATCGTCACATCAGGCGCTTGCGCTCACTGGACGGTGCTATCCCAAGTGATTCGCGGTATTTGGCTACTGTGCGACGGGCTACTTGAATGCCTTGTGCCTCCAGTAAACCAGCGATCTTGCTGTCACTCAACGGCTTTTTCTGATTTTCCGCAGCAACCAGTTTTTTGATGATCGCGCGGATGGCTGTGGACGAGCATTCTCCGCCTTCGGAGGTGCTTACGTGGCTGGAGAAGAAGTACTTGAGTTCATATATGCCACGGGGGGTATGCATGAATTTCTGCGTCGTTACACGGGAGATGGTCGATTCATGCATGCCGACAGCTTCGGCAATATCGTGCAGGACCAGCGGCTTCATCGCCTCGTCGCCGTACTCAAGGAAGCCGCGCTGGTGCTCGACGATCTGGGTGGCAACTTTCATCAGGGTTTCGTTGCGGCTCTGCAGGCTCTTGATGAACCAGCGGGCTTCCTGCAACTGATTGCGCATGAAGGTGTTGTCGGCACTGGTATCGGCGCGACGGACAAAACCGGCGTACTGCGGATTGACTCGCAGACGCGGCACCGATTCCTGGTTGAGTTCGACCAGCCAGCGCTCATTGTCCTTGCGCACGATCACGTCGGGGACCACGTATTCGGCTTCGGTGGACTCGATCTGCGAGCCCGGACGCGGGTTGAGGCTCTGCACCAGTTCGATGACCTGGCGCAGCTCTTCTTCCTTGAGCTTCATGCGGCGCATCAGTTGGGTGTAGTCGCGACTGCCCAGCAGGTCGATGTAGTCGGTGACCAGGCGCTGTGCCTCGGCCAGCCAGCGGGTCTTGGCGGGCAGCTGACGCAGTTGCAGTGACAGGCATTCGCTAAGGTTGCGCGCGCCGATGCCGGCCGGCTCGAATTGCTGGATGCGGTGCAGAACCGCCTCTATTTCATCCAGCTCGATGTCCAGCTCGGGATCGAAGGCGTCGAGAATTTCTTCAAGCGTCTCGTCCAGGTAGCCCTGGTTGTTGATGCAGTCGATCAGGGTGACCGCGATCAGGCGATCGGTGTCGGACATCGGCGCCAGGTTCAACTGCCAGAGCAGGTGGCTTTGCAGGCTTTCCCCGGCCGAGGTGCGAGTGGTGAAGTCCCACTCGTCGTCGTCATTGCTGGGCAGGCTGCTGGCGCTGGTCTGGTAGACGTCTTCCCAGGCGGTATCCACCGGCAATTCGTTGGGGATGCGTTCGCCCCACTCGCCATCCTCCAGGTTGTCCACGGTGGGCGCGGATTCCTGCTGGTAGGTCGGTTCCTGGATCTCGGTGCTGGTTTTCGCTTCGATATTGTCGGCCAGTGGATCGGCGTTGTCGAAGTCGTCGCCTTCTTCCTGGCGTTCCAGCATGGGATTGGACTCCAGCGCTTCCTGGATTTCCTGTTGAAGGTCCAGAGTCGACAACTGAAGTAAGCGGATGGCCTGTTGCAGCTGCGGCGTCATCGTCAGCTGCTGGCCCATTCTCAAGACTAGCGATGGTTTCATGGCAGGGGCTAAACACCTTATTCGCCGGCGCACATGCGCCATCCACTACAGGGCGCCGAAGCGCCAACATAAGCAAATTATATGCCTGAAACTGAAGTCTTTGCCTAGAGTGTGATGCAATTAAAATTGCATCGCTCCGGGCCCTCAGGCATTGCCCATAGTCGGGCAGTGAAACATCGCAGCCATCAGAGGCGAAATTCGTGTCCGAGGTAGACTTCTTTCACCAACTGGTTGGCCAGGATGGTTGCCGAGTCGCCTTCGGCGATCAGTTGCCCGTCGTTGACGATGTAGGCGGTCTCGCAGATGTCCAGGGTTTCACGGACGTTGTGGTCAGTGATCAGGACGCCGATGCCCTTGGCCTTGAGGTGGTAAATGATTTGCTTGATATCGCCGACCGAAATCGGGTCCACACCGGCGAAGGGTTCGTCGAGCAGGATGAACTTCGGTGAAGTTGCCAGCGCGCGGGCGATCTCGACCCGGCGACGTTCGCCACCGGACAGGCTCATGCCCAGGTTGTCGCGGATATGGCTGATGTGGAATTCCTGCAGCAGGCTTTCCAGCTCTTTGCGGCGGGCAGCGGCGTCCAGCTCCTTGCGGGTTTCCAGGATCGCCATGATGTTGTCTGCAACCGACAGCTTGCGGAAGATCGAGGCTTCCTGGGGCAGATAGCCAATGCCTGCCCGGGCGCGGCCGTGCATGGGTTGGTGGCTGACATCCAGGTCGTCGATGAGCACACGGCCCTGGTCCGCCTGGACCAGGCCCACGATCATGTAGAAGCAGGTCGTCTTGCCTGCGCCGTTAGGGCCGAGCAAGCCGACGATCTGACCGCTGTCGATGGACAGGCTCACATCGCGCACCACTTGGCGGGCCTTATAGCTTTTAGCCAAATGCTGGGCTTTCAGCGTTGCCATTTACTGGGCCTTCTGCGGAGTGTTCGGTGGGGTGGTCTTGTTCTTCGGCTGGATAACCATGTCGATGCGCGGACGCGGCGCGGTAATCTTGGAGCCATTGGCGCGACCGGCGTTGACCACCTGTTTGACGGTGTCATAGACGATTTTCTCGCCTTCGGACGTGTTGCCGTCGTTGATGACCTTGGCCTTGTCGATCAGCACGATGCGGTTTTGTGCGGCAAAGTACTGGATCGTCACGCCATAGGCCTGGACGATGGGTTTATCCACCTGGGGCTTCTGCTCGTAGTAGGCCAGGTTGCCGACCGAAGTAAAGACGTCGACGTCACCCTGGGCGTTGCGCGTGATGGTCACGGTGTTGCCGGTGATCTTCATGGTGCCCTGAGTGATGATAACGTTGCCCTTGTAGGTGGCAACGCCCTGCTTGTCATCGAGCTGAGCATCGTCAGACTGGATGTGGATTGGCTGATCGCGGTCGGTCGGCAGGGACCAGGCGCTCGCGCTTCCCAGTGCTGCACCCAGGCCAAGCAAAAAAGGAAGGGTATTAACGAGCCTCATACTGCCCTCTTACGTTGGATAGCAAGTTTATCTTGCTGTCATTCAAGTACGCTTTCATTCCCTTGGCCGTAGTCACACCGCCAGCGCCGTCGATTCTAACGGCTTGCTCGGTCTGCGCATATTGCTTCTGCGGGAATACAGTCATACGGCTACTGGTGATGATGGTGGTGCGGTTTCTTTCATCGGTGCGCGCAACGCGCACATTGTCGATCAGTTCAACCTGGTCGCCGCCCGATGACACTTCAGCCTGTTTGCTTTGCACATGCCATGGGTAGGCCGTGCCGCGATACATGAACATGTCCGGGTTGGTCAGCCAGCTGACATCGGTGGCCTTGAGATGCTCGACCTTGTCGGACGTCAATTCATATTGCACGCCGCCATCGGGCAGGTACTGCACGGTATGGGCGTTGGTCGCGTAGAAGTCGATGGCGGTGTCGTCAACGACCGTCTTGTTCTTGTCCAGGAAGCTTTCCGGGTTGATGTTCCAGTAGCCTGCGGCGGCCAACAGCAGGGCCAGCACTCCGAAGACCAGGAACGTACGAAATCTTTTGCTTAGCATAAATGGCTTCTATAAGTAGGCGGCATTGGCCGCTTCGAGGCTGCCCTGGGCGCTCAGGATCAGCTCGCAGAACTCACGCGCAGCACCTTCGCCACCGCGTGCCTGAGTCACGCCATGGGCGTGCTGGCGCACGAAACCCGCGGCGTTGGCGACGGCCATGCCCAGGCCGACACGACGGATAACGGGTAAGTCTGGCAGATCATCACCCAGATAAGCGACCTGTTCGTAACTCAAGTTGAGTTGGGCGAGCAATTCGTCGAGTACCACCAGCTTGTCTTCGCGGCCCTGATACAGGTGCGGGATGCCCAGATTCTTCGCCCGGCGCTCGACCACCGGGGTCTTGCGCCCGCTGATGATAGCCGTGGTAACGCCTGCGGCCATCAGCATCTTGATGCCCTGGCCGTCGAGGGTATTGAAGGTCTTGAATTCGCTGCCGTCTTCGAGGAAGTACAGGCGGCCATCGGTCAGCACGCCATCGACGTCGAACACGGCCAGTTTGATCTGTTTGCCACGTTGCAGCAGATCTGCGGTTGCTTCAGGGGTCATTTCACTGGCCTCCATTAATAAGTGCAGCCATTACATGACACCTGCGCGCAGAAGGTCCTGCAGGTTGAAGGCGCCCACCGGACGGTCGTTTTCGTCGACGACGATCAGCGCGCCAATCTTGTGGTCTTCCATGATTTTCAGGGCCTGGGCGGCGAGCATGTCGGCCTTGGCGGTCTTGCCGTGCACGGTCATCACTTCGTCGATGGTGGTCTGGCGGATATCGATCGGGCGATCCAGGGTACGGCGCAGGTCGCCGTCCGTGAAAATCCCGGCCAGGCGGCCGTCAGCTTCCAGGATAGCGGTCATGCCCAGGCCCTTGCGGGTCATTTCCATCAGGGCGTCGCGCAACAGGGTGCCGCGCTGCACCTGGGGCAGGTCGTCGCCGGTGTGCATGACGTTTTCCACCTTGAGCAGCAGGCGTCGACCCAGTGCACCACCGGGGTGGGAGAAGGCGAAATCTTCGGCAGTGAAGCCGCGGGCGTCGAGCAGGGCCACCGCCAGGGCATCGCCCATGACCAGCGTGGCAGTGGTCGAGGAGGTCGGTGCCAGGTTAAGCGAGCAGGCTTCGTGCTCGACATGGGCATTCAGGCTGATGTCGGCGGCCTTGGCCAGGGTCGAAGTCGGGTTGCCGGTCAGGCTGATCATCTTGATACCCAGGCGCTTGATCAGCGGCAACAGGGTGACGATTTCTGCGGTGGTGCCCGAATTGGACAGGGCGAGGATGATGTCGTCCCGGGTAATCATGCCCATGTCGCCATGGCTGGCCTCGGCCGGATGCACGAAAAACGCCGGAGTGCCGGTACTGGCCAGGGTCGCGGCAACCTTGCGGCCGATATGCCCGGACTTGCCCATGCCGACCACGACGACGCGGCCACGGCTTGCCAGAATCATTTCGCACGCGCGTACAAATTCGGCATCGATAAAGCCCAGCAGGCCTTCCACGGCTTCCATTTCGAGGCGGATGGTGCGTTGTGCGGATTGAATCAGGTCGCTGGATTGGCTCATATCGGAAATCGGTCAGCCTGTGAAAAGGCGGCGATTATAACGGTAATGCACGATTCCCTCACGCTCGATCGTCGCACTTTGAAATTGCGCACATTTCTTGCGTGCGACAAGCCGTAAATACGGGCCATTTGCCATATCCCTGCATATATGAGGGCTGTATCAAATATCTGTCCTCGTGCTGAATGAAGCAGGGTTCTCTCTTTGGCGTCCCTCTATTGCGGTGGTATAGTTCGCCGCTTGTTCGACCCACCTAGATAGCCTGTCCCCCTGCCTCAGGGCTCGGCAGCTGAGAGTGAGGTTGTATCGCAAGGAGTCTAGATGAGCGCCGATAACGCCTACGCGATCGAGCTGAAGGGCGTGTCCTTCAAGCGCGGTACGCGCAGCATCTTCAATAATGTCGACATTCAAATTCCCAGGGGCAAGGTCACCGGCATCATGGGGCCTTCGGGCAGCGGCAAGACCACCTTGCTGCGTCTGATGGGGGCACAACTGCGCCCGTCGAGTGGTGAAGTGTGGGTCAATGGTCAGAATCTGCCGAAGTTGTCGCGCAGTGATCTGTTCGATGCCCGCAAGCAAATGGGTGTTCTTTTTCAAAGCGGCGCCCTGTTCACCGATCTCGATGTCTTCGAGAACGTGGCCTTTCCGTTGCGTGTCCACACCGAACTTCCCGAAGAAATGATTCGTGACATTGTCCTGCTCAAGTTGCAGGCGGTGGGGTTGCGCGGTGCCATCGAGCTTATGCCCGATGAGTTGTCCGGCGGCATGAAGCGGCGCGTGGCCCTGGCCCGCGCCATCGCTCTGGATCCCCAGGTGCTGATGTACGACGAACCATTTGTAGGTCAGGACCCGATCGCCATGGGCGTGCTGGTGCGCCTGATCCGCCTGCTCAACGATGCGCTGGGGATCACCAGTGTCGTGGTCTCCCATGACCTGGCCGAGACCGCGAGCATTGCCGACTACCTCTATGTAGTCGGCGACGGTCAGGTGCTGGGGCAGGGGACGCCGCAGGACCTGATGAACTCGGACAACCCGCGCCTGCGCCAATTCATGACCGGCGATCCGGACGGCCCTGTGCCGTTCCACTATCCGGCGCCGGATTTTCGCGAAGATCTTTTGGGGAAGCGCTGATGCGCAGAAAGTCATTACTGGACCGCGTTGCCCATCTGGGGCAGGGGGCCATTGAAACCGTCACGATACTGGGGCGTTCCGGTCTGTTCCTGGTCCACGCCCTCCTGGGCCGTGGCGGGATTGGCGGCGGCTTTCAGCTGCTGATCAAACAGTTGTACTCGGTGGGTGTCCTGTCGCTGGCGATCATCGTCGTATCAGGCATATTCATCGGCATGGTGCTGTCGTTGCAGGGGTTCAGCATTCTGGCCAAATACGGTTCCGAGCAGGCCGTGGGGCAGATGGTGGCATTGACCTTGCTGCGTGAATTGGGCCCGGTGGTGACGGCCTTGCTGTTTGCCGGGCGCGCAGGATCGGCGTTGACCGCCGAGATTGGCAATATGAAGTCCACCGAACAGCTGTCGAGCCTGGAAATGATCGGGGTCGACCCGCTCAAGTACATTGTTGCGCCGCGTTTGTGGGCGGGCTTCATTTCCTTGCCGGTGCTGGCGTTGATCTTCAATGTGGTGGGTATCTGGGGCGGATCCTGGGTGGCTATCGATTGGTTGGGTGTGTATGAGGGTTCGTTCTGGGCCAACATGCAAAACAGCGTCTCTTTTACGGATGACGTAGCCAATGGTGTAATTAAAAGCATAGTCTTCGCTTTTGTGGTGACCTGGATCGCCGTATTCCAGGGTTACGACTGTGAGCCCACTTCAGAAGGGATCAGCCGTGCCACGACCAAGACTGTCGTGTATTCCTCCTTGGCCGTACTGGGCCTGGACTTCATTTTGACCGCCTTGATGTTTGGAGATTTCTGATGCAAAACCGCACCATCGAAACAGGTGTCGGCCTGTTCCTGCTGGCCGGCCTGCTGGCTTTGCTCTTGCTCGCCCTGCGGGTCAGTGGTCTGACTGCCACGACGGCCAACGATACTTATAAACTTTATGCGTATTTCGACAATATCGCCGGTTTGACTGTCAGAGCGAAGGTGAGCATGGCCGGTGTCACCATCGGCAAGGTCACTGCAATCGATCTGGATCGTGAAAGTTTTACCGGGAAGGTGACGATGGAAGTGCAGAAGGGCGTGAATAATCTGCCAATCGATTCGACTGCTTCGATCCTGACTGCCGGGCTGCTGGGCGAGAAATACGTCGGTCTCAGCGTCGGCGGCGATTCGAAACTGTTGACCGATGGCGGAACGATTCATGACACCCAGTCGTCCCTTGTACTGGAAGACCTGATCGGCAAATTCCTGCTCAACACCGTGAGCAAAGACGCTAAATGAGGATGTTTGACATGATCTCGACCTTGCGCCGTGGTCTGCTGGTCTTGCTGGCTGCACTGCCAATGCTGGCCAACGCTGCGGCAGACCAGTCTGCCCATGATCTGGTGGATCGTACGACCAAGCAGCTGTTGAGTGACCTGGCTGCGAACAAAGAAACCTACAAAAGCAACCCGAGTGCTTTTTATGATGCGCTGAACGGTATTGTCGGCCCGGCCATCGATGCCGACGGCATTTCCAAGAGCATCATGACCGTCAAGTATTCGCGCAAGGCCACGCCTGCGCAGATGCAGCGCTTCCAGGAAAACTTCAAGCGCAGCCTGATCCAGTTCTACGGCAACGCCTTGCTCGAGTACAACAACCAGGGCATTACCGTATCCCCGGCCAAGGAAGAAGGCTCCGACCGGACCAGCGTGGATATGCAGGTCAAGGGCAATAACGGCGCGGTCTATCCGGTTTCCTACACCCTCGAAAAAATCGACGGCCAGTGGAAAGTGCGCAACGTGATCATCAACGGCATCAACATCGGCAAGCTGTTCCGTGATCAGTTCGCCGACTCGATGCAGCGCAATGGCAACGATCTCGACAAGACCATTGATGGCTGGGCCGGCGAAGTCGCCAAGGCCAAGGAAACTACCGTCGATGCAGCGCAGAAGGCGCCTCAAGGTGAGTGAGTCGCTTGTTCGCCTTGGTGCAGCCGGAGAGATCGAACTGGTCGGCGTGCTCGACTACCGTACCGGCCCGGCCCTGCGCAAGCAGGGTGGGGCGCTGATCAAGTCGAGCCAGGCAGCATCCGTTGTGCTGGATTGCTCCGCTGTCGAGAAGTCGAGCAGTGTTGGTCTGGCATTGCTGCTGGCGTTCATGCGCGATGGCGCCGCTCTGGGCAAGGCTGTCAGCGTGCGTGCGCTGCCGCTGGATATGCGCGAAATCGCCAAGGTTTCAGAGCTGGACGCACTTCTTTTACAATCATAAATCGCTATCCACGACTAAGCCCTCTGTCCGGGCCCCGTATTACGGGGTTCGCATTGCACGGGCTTTTTTGTATGATGGCCGACCCGCGCGCGTAGAGCGCCGATTGAGGTTAAGCATGCAGGCCGTAGAAGTTAAGAGCTTCCTTGAAGCAAATCTGGCCGAGACTCAGGTGGAAGTTGAGGGCGAAGGCTGCAATTTCCAGCTCAATGTCATCAGTGACGAACTGGCTGCCTTGAGCCCGGTAAAACGTCAGCAGCAGATTTATGCGCACCTGAACCCTTGGATTACCGATGGCAGTATCCACGCGGTCACCATGAAATTTTTCAGCCGCGCTGCGTGGGCCGAGCGCACCTGAGCCAAAAGGCGTCGAGACTCCAATGGATAAACTGATTATTACTGGCGGTGTTCGTCTTGATGGCGAAATCCGCATTTCCGGGGCAAAGAACTCTGCCCTGCCGATTCTGGCTGCAACCCTGTTGGCCGATGGCCCGGTTGTGGTGCAGAACCTGCCGCATTTGCACGACATTACCACCATGATCGAGCTGTTCGGGCGCATGGGCATCGAGCCTGTGATCGACGAAAAGCTCAGCGTTGAAATCGACCCTCGCACCATCAAGACCCTGATTGCCCCGTACGAGCTGGTCAAGACCATGCGGGCGTCGATCCTGGTCCTGGGGCCGATGGTTGCCCGTTTCGGCGAGGCTGAAGTTGCCCTGCCTGGCGGTTGCGCCATCGGTTCGCGTCCGGTCGACCTGCACATCCGAGGCCTGGAAGCCATGGGCGCGATCATCGATGTCGAGGGCGGCTACATCAAGGCCCGCGCGCCTGAAGGCGGCCTGCGTGGCGCGCACTTCTTCTTCGATACCGTCAGTGTGACCGGTACCGAGAACATCATGATGGCAGCCAGCCTGGCAAAAGGCCGCAGCGTGTTGCAGAACGCCGCGCGCGAGCCGGAAGTGGTCGACCTGGCCAACTTCCTCAATGCCATGGGCGCCAAGGTCAGCGGTGCTGGCACCGATACCATCACCATCGATGGCGTCGAGCGTCTGGGTTCGGCCACCTACAAGGTCATGCCTGACCGTATCGAGACCGGCACCTACCTGGTGGCCGCTGCCGCTACTGGCGGCCGGGTCAAGGTCAAGGACACCGATCCGACCATTCTTGAGGCGGTCCTGCTCAAGTTGCAGGAAGCCGGTGCCGAAATCACTACCGGTCCGGACTGGATCGAGCTGAACATGCACGGCAAGCGTCCCAAGGCGGTCAACGTGCGTACCGCGCCTTACCCGGCGTTCCCGACCGACATGCAGGCGCAGTTCATCTCGCTCAATGCCATCGGCGAAGGCACTGGCGCGGTGATCGAGACCATCTTCGAAAACCGCTTCATGCACGTGTATGAAATGCATCGCATGGGCGCGCAGATCCAGGTCGAAGGCAACACGGCGATCGTTACCGGTGTCGACCACCTCAAGGGTGCTCCGGTCATGGCCACTGACCTTCGGGCTTCGGCCAGTCTGGTGATCTCGGCGCTGGTTGCCCAGGGCGATACCCTGATCGACCGCATCTACCACATTGACCGTGGTTACGAGTGCATCGAAGAGAAGCTGCAAATGCTGGGCGCCAAGATTCGTCGCGTTCCGGGCTAGTGGCTGTGCGTCATCCGGTGCCCGCACCGGATGACCGAATTCGTTTCGCCCCGGGCCGCGTCACGGGTCCGGGTGTTGTTCGACGCCGATTGCGTTCGGGCATACGTTTCCTGATAAGGACTTACGTTTTCCATGTTGACCATCGCACTGTCCAAGGGCCGCATTCTTGACGACACCCTGCCGCTTCTCGCTGAAGCGGGCATCGTGCCGACCGAGAATCCGGACAAGAGCCGCAAGCTGATCATCCCCACGACCCAGGACGATGTACGCCTGTTGATCGTGCGTGCCACCGACGTGCCGACCTACGTCGAGCATGGCGCTGCCGACCTCGGCGTTGCGGGCAAGGACGTGCTGATGGAATACAGTGGCCAGGGCCTTTACGAGCCGCTGGACCTGCAGATTGCCAAATGCAAGCTGATGACCGCCGGCGCCATTGGTGCGGTGGAGCCCAAGGGCCGTCTGCGCGTGGCCACCAAGTTCGTCAATGTTGCCAAGCGCTACTACGCCGAACAGGGCCGTCAGGTCGACATCATCAAGCTGTACGGCTCCATGGAACTGGCGCCGCTGATCGGTCTGGCCGACAAGATCATCGACGTCGTGGACACCGGCAACACCTTGCGCGCCAACGGCCTTGAGCCTCAGGAACTGATCGCAACCATCAGTTCGCGCCTGGTGGTGAACAAGGCTTCGATGAAAATGCAGCACGCCCGCATCCAGGCGCTGATCGACACTCTGCGCACCGCCGTAGAGTCGCGACACCGCGGCTGACTGACCCGCGCGACGTCACGTCGCGCCCAGCTATCCGTGTCATAGCCAAATTTCTCAGGTGCCTGCGCGGACGGCTTGGTAGCTTAACGGCACCTGAGCATTCGCCAATCAATGAGGCCCTCGCTATGACCACTTCCACTGCAATTCGCCGACTCGACGCCGCTGATCCGGATTTCGCCCGACATCTGGATCATCTGCTGAGCTGGGAAAGTGTGTCCGACGACTCGGTCAATCAGCGGGTGCTGGATATCATCAAGGCCGTACGCGAGCGGGGCGATGCCGCGCTGGTGGAGTTCACTCAGCGTTTCGATGGCCTGCACGTGCAGTCCATGAGCGAACTGATTCTGCCGCGCGAACGCCTGGAGCTGGCCCTGACCCGCATCACCGCACCCCAGCGCGAAGCCCTGGAAAAGGCCGCCGAGCGCGTGCGCAGCTACCACGAGAAGCAAAAACAGGACTCCTGGACTTACACTGAAGCCGACGGCACGGTGCTGGGCCAGAAAGTCACGCCCCTGGACCGCGCCGGCCTGTATGTGCCGGGCGGCAAGGCGTCGTATCCGTCGTCGGTACTGATGAACGCCATCCCGGCGAAAGTCGCGGGCGTCACCGAAGTGGTCATGGTTGTGCCGACGCCGCGCGGTGAAATCAATGAGCTGGTACTGGCGGCGGCCTGCATCGCCGGCGTCGATCGCGTATTCACCATCGGCGGCGCCCAGGCGGTCGCGGCCCTGGCCTATGGCACCGAGAGCGTGCCGAAGGTGGACAAGGTAGTCGGCCCCGGCAACATCTATGTCGCCACTGCCAAGCGCCACGTATTCGGTCAGGTCGGCATCGACATGATTGCCGGTCCTTCGGAAATTCTCGTCGTCTGTGATGGCCAGACCGATCCGGACTGGATCGCCATGGACCTGTTCTCCCAGGCCGAGCACGACGAAGACGCCCAGGCCATTCTGGTCAGCCCCGATGCCGACTTCCTCGATCGCGTGGCGGCGAGCATTGCCCGCCTGCTGCCGACCATGGACCGTGCCGAAATCATCAATACCTCGATCAATGGCCGCGGCGCCCTGATCAAGGTGGCCGACATGCAACAGGCCATCGAAGTCGCCAACCGCATCGCCCCGGAACACCTGGAGTTGTCGGTGGCCGATCCTGAAGCCTGGCTGCCACAGATTCGCCATGCCGGTGCCATCTTCATGGGCCGTCACACCAGCGAAGCCCTGGGCGATTATTGCGCCGGTCCCAATCACGTTTTGCCGACTTCCGGCACCGCGCGTTTCTCCTCGCCGCTGGGGGTGTATGACTTCCAGAAACGTTCGTCGATCATCTACTGCTCGCAGGAGGGCGCGTCCGTGCTCGGCCAGACTGCTTCGGTATTGGCCCGCGGCGAATCGCTGTCGGCTCACGCCCGCAGTGCTGAATACCGCATCACGGATCCGGCCTGGATTGCTGCCAACAAAAAGGATGGCCAATAATGAGCAAGTTCTGGAGTTCTTTCGTCAGCGATCTGGTCCCCTATGTACCGGGTGAACAGCCGAAGCTGACCAGGCTGACCAAACTCAACACCAATGAAAACCCTTATGGCCCGTCGCCCAAGGCGCTGGCGGCCATGCGCGAGCAACTGACCGACGATTTGCGCCTGTACCCGGACCCCAACGGCGACCTGCTCAAGCAGGCGGTGGCGGACTACTACGGCGTGCAGCGCAATCAGGTGTTCCTTGGTAACGGTTCCGACGAGGTACTGGCGCATATCTTCAATGCGCTGTTCCGTCACGACAAACCGCTGCTGTTCCCTGACATCAGCTACAGCTTCTATCCGGTCTATTGCGGCCTGTATGGCATCGGCTACGACGCCGTGCCGCTGGACGAGCAGTTCCGCATCCAGGTAGCCGACTACACCAAGCCCAATGCCGGGATCATCATCCCTAACCCGAACGCGCCGACCGGCTGCCTGCTGGATCTGGACGCCATCGAGCAACTGGTCAAGGGCAGCCCGGATTCGGTGGTGGTGATCGACGAAGCCTATATCGACTTCGGCGGCGAGACAGCCATCTCTCTGGTCGACCGTTACCCGAACTTGCTGGTGGCTCAGACCTTGTCCAAATCGCGTTCACTGGCCGGTCTGCGGGTCGGTTTTGCGGTCGGTCACCCGGATCTGATCGAGGCGCTGGAGCGGGTCAAGAACAGCTTCAACTCCTACCCGCTGGATCGTCTGGCGATTGTGGGTGCCACGGCGGCCTTCGAGGATCGTGAGCACTTTGACGTCACCCGCAACGCGGTAATCGCCAGTCGCGAAGCGTTGGTTGAACAATTGCAGGGCAAGGGTTTTGAAGTACTGCCGTCGGCGGCCAACTTCATCTTCGCCCGCCACCCGCAGCATGACGCAGCCGGGATTGCTGCCAGATTGCGTGAACAGGGAGTGATCGTGCGGCACTTCAAGCAGGAGCGCATTGCGCAGTTCCTGCGGATCAGCATCGGTACGCCGGAGCAGAACCAGGCGTTGCTGGACGGATTGAGCGGGCTTTAAATCTGCGCAGAAAAAACGCCGCTTACTCAAGCGGCGTTTTTTATCCACAGGCAGAGCTTAATCCTGGCTCATGCCTTCCTGAATCGTCAGTTGACGAATCAGGTATTGCTCATCCTCTTTGAATTGCTGCTCCAGCGCTGCGATCCGGGGGGCGTACTGATCGACATTGTCATCCGGGTGCAGATCGGTCAGCGCCAGCACATTGGCTTCATACGCGTCTTTGAGCTGGCGGAAGCGCTCAGCATAGGTCTCGCGCAAATAGTCCATCCAGAAATCCCGCTGCGCCGCGTACGCCATGAACGGTTCAGTACTTTCGCCCTGCCTTACCCGCCCCAGCGCTTCATCCAGCTCGCCCGGCCTGAGCCGCGCGTGCGCCCGGTACAGCATGCTGCCAGGCGGCAGCGGCAGCTCCAGTTCTGCCGCCCATTGCAGGCGATAGGCCAATCGCACTTCGGCTTCGTCGCGACTGCCCGCCTGCTCGCGGGCAATGCGATCCAGCTCGTGCAGGCGATAAAGGCGACGGGTCAGGTGGTAGAGCGCTTGGCCACGATGCTCGACAGGAGCATCGAGTAATGCCTGGCGGGTGTAAATCAGCACTTCCATCTGGTTGAACTCCAGGCGGATGCCATCCGGACAGGTATCGTAGTCCAGAAGCAGACGCAGAGGCTCCTCGGCCATGCCGTTGAGCGTCAGGCGCAGTTCGGCGTCCTGCGCGGCGGCTTCCAGTACGCGCCAGACGCGCGCGATTATCTCCGGTCGGTTGCGCAGGGTCCGGTAGTCGGCGGTATGGCGCAGGCGGTTGATCAGATTCAGCAGGTCCTGCGCGTCCTGACCGCCATCAAGCTGTTGCCAGATAGCGCGATAGTGCTGCTGTTCTTCGACTGCGCCGTATAGCCACGGCTCGATATTGGCAACTTCTTGTACCGGGTGCGGAGGCGGGCTGTGGATGTGATGGTAGGAGTCCGAGCTGTCGCTGTCGTAAGTATCTGTGTCCGAGCTGTGAGTTTCGTAATCGAGCAGAAGAATATCGGCAGGCAGGTCCATGGCGAACGAATAGGTACGTCCATTGCCTTCTGACGTATGGGCGCGGCGCATGGTGTCATGGGTGAGCGGGTTGCCCAGCAGGCTGATTTCAGTGTGTTGCTCATTATTGCGTCGGTTTTGCAGGACGTGCTCCGGTAATTCGGTCAGTTGGTTGTCGTCCAGATGAAGCATGTCCATGTTGCCCGGGATCAGCTCGCTCAGCCACTCAGGCCAGGCCTGTAGCCCGACATTGCTCAGCGACAGGGCAGAGAGCCTGCGGCCGGCCAAGGGTGAAATATCGATGATCTCGCCCAGGGTATTACCGTCCAGACTCAAATGCGTCAGGGCGGGCAGGCGAGCGAAAAACTCTATGGCTGTCTGATCAATGAGCAGACCCTGGTTCAGCAAGCTCAATGTCGCCAGGGATGATAACTCGCTCAACACCGCAGGCAGCTGCACCATGGCGGTCATGTGGTCTCTGATGGTGAGGTCGCGTAGTTGCGTGAAGTGGCGCAACAGTCCGTCGAGCTGCCCGGGGGCGGTCCTGATGCTGCTCAGCAACAGATGCTGCACTCCACGATAAAAGAACTCGGGTAATTGCCGGGGAAAATCGTCGAGGTCAATAGCGTTCAACTCAAGTGCTATCGGGCCATGGTCTGTGCTGATGTCGCGCCAGAAGGCGCCAAGGTTTTCACCAATCTGTCGACGCGCCCGGATACGCTCCTCGCTCAGCGGTGCAGCGGAACTGGAGGCTTCTGCCCAGTTATCCACTGCCTCATGCAGGGCTCGTTGTTGATGGAGACGCTGTTCGACGGTAGTTTCAAGGGAGAGGGGTGTCTCGACCTCGAAACTGAACCGCCCGTGGGGCCGATCGTTGGCCAGCCGGGCAGCTATCAGGACCCTGCGGGGCAGAGCGTTGCCTCGTAACAAAACCCGGGTCTGTTGCTCAGCGGGCGCAGGGCTGTAAAGAACATCGTCTGGCAGTGACGTGATGCGGTTATCGACCAGGGAAATTTCGGCAATCTGCCCGGTCCAGCGGCTATTGATCCATGCAGGCCAACGATCCAGCTCCATTCCCTCCAAGCCCAGGTATTGCAGGTTCAATCCGCCGAAATCCGGTAGCGAGGCTTGCGGTGAGAGTGCAGATGCGCTCGTCAGCATTCGATTACCGGTTAAATCGAGGATCTGCAGGTTGGACATCTGGCGAAAGCTGTCGATGTCGATCGAACTTAGATACAAACCCAGATTGGTCAACCTGAGCTCCCGCAGCCCGTCCAGGCTTCCGGCCAGCAGGTGGGGAAAGCCGAAGCCCGGCCGCAGCTCCCTGACCCTTCCATCGTCGAGTAACTCCAGCTCTCTGAAACCTGCCGACAGGGCGCTGCGGCCAATGGTCAGCGAAGTCAGGTGCGGGAGTCGGCTGAACAGGTCTGCCAGTGCATTGTTGGTATTGAGGGTACGGTGGATATCCACCGTGACATCGTTGAGTTCCAGTGTGTGTATGCGCTCGAAGATAAAGTCCGGCAACTGCGCGGGAAAGTCGGAAAGGCATACAGCCTCCAGTCGCAAGCGTGCGGCATGCCGACCAATTTCAGGCAGATGGCTGGTCTGCCAGTGATTCCACAGCTCGTCATGGATCCGCTGGCGGCTGAGGGTTTGCGCGGCCTGTTCCTCAGGGCTTGCCGTTGGGGTTTGCGTCCAGTTGTTGAGTCTGGCACGCAGGGCTTGTTGCTCGCTCAGGAGTTGGTCCAGGCGCTGGTTGATGGCGACGCGGCTGAGTCTGGCGTTTTCGAGGGCTGCGAGGGTGTGCTCGGCTGGCTCCGGCAATTCCAGCAGACGCACTTTGTCCAGCAGCGTTTCCCGGGTGATATGGCCCTCCATAGCACCCCGGCCGCTCAACAGATAGCCCAGGCGACCATCAGCCAGTCGCATGGGGGATTTAAAGCCGGGTTTGCGCGGTTGCATCTTGAGCAATCCGGCCAGGGCCTGGCGGGGTAGCAATGGTCGGGCCTGCAGAGCTTGTTGCAGTTCACTGCCCTGGCCCACATGGGGCAGCCCCAATGCCTGGCGCTGGGCATCGGGCAGGGCATGCATGACGGCAGCGAATACATTGTCTCGACCGTGCAGGTGCTGGTCGTTGCTGTCCCGGGCCTCATAAGCCCGCCCCTCCTTGATCAACACCTTGCGAATCGGAGCGTCGATTGGGCCGATGCTGTCGAGCAGGGCGCCGTGGAATGAGCCATCACGCACTTCCAGGCGAATGTGCGGCGACCAGCCGGGCAGTGTTTCCAGGGTGTGCAGGATCAGTACGTCGGTATCGGGATGATCGACCGAGTCCAGGTACAATCCTTCGTAGGCCCGAGTCAGCCGCACCTGTTGTTGATAGGCGCGGATTTCTTCGGCGATCCTTAGTGGCAGGCGCTGTTCCTGGGTCAATTGCAACAGCTCCTCGGCGCTGGCATGGCGTAGCAGTTCTTGTGCTACGGCTTTGGGCAGGCCTGAATAATCCCTGAGCATCAATGCAACGCCAGCATTGTCGCTGGTTTGAAGTGCCTCGTAGCGAGCCTCGAACAGTTCGTGTCTGCGCGGGCGCAGGTGTTCATCGTTGGCTATCTGTGAGGCCAGCTCCTGATCAAGCCGGAAGCGTTGCACAGTATCGTCGAGCATTGCGGGCGGTCGCTCGCCCTCGGCCAGGGTATGGCGCAGGACAGCTTCATGGGTATCGCTGACCTGCAGGATGCGTCTGGCAGTGACGTCGGTAAACCCGGCATGGGCCCTTCCCAGGCGACGGAATAGCGTCAGGCCCTGCCAGTCCAGCGGTTGCTCCAGTTCATGTAACCAGGCGCCCGCATGGTTATGGCGCAATGTCGGTTGATAAGCGTCGGGACGGGTGGGATGTTGCAGACGGTATGGCGTTGCCCCTTTGACTGCATAGGTGCGGCCCTCCAGGGCCAGCCATTGTTGACCTTGATAGTCGTAAAGCCCCAGTGCGTTGGGTTCAAGCCCGGCGGGAAGCACGATGTCGTGGGCAAAGGGTGCCAGATCGGGTTTCCACAACCGTGTGCTACCCGTGGGCAGTTCGACGACGTGCATCTGTTCTATCACCGCGGGTGCCTTGACTGCCGCAATGCCAGGCGAGTTGGCAGATGCAGTCCCGAGCGCAGCCATCAACGCAAGGTTTTCCACCACGTCCAGCAGGTAAGACCAGGCTTGCTCTTTCTCGTCTCTGGTCAGGCTTTCGATACCTTCATAGACTTCGTAGCACAGCTGTGCGGCGGTCACGGCCAGCATGATCTCGCCCAATACCGGTACTACGAACGCTGCAATGTTAAGCACCTCAAACGTTTTTTCAGCAAAGTAACGTAACTTGTCTTCAAGGGTTTTATGATCTTCGGCAGCGGTGGGGACTGCATGGAATAAGCCATCGTTGTGTAGCATTGCAACTTTTTGCCGATGGATATCAGCTATCAACTGCCCGGAAGGAAAAGCCTCGGCCCTCAGGTGCAGCTTTGCATTTTTATCCAGCACCTGTTCGTACCAGCCAGCCTTATTCCAGACCTTGGGGTAAAAAGCCTCATGGAGTTTGCGTGCCAACCGGTTACGTTCGCGGGCGGGTACGAAGCGCATGAAGAAATCCATATAACTGCGATGCAACAACCGGTCCCTTAGTTCATTGATGAAGTGCAGGGTTGATTCGTATTCTTTTAAGGGGTGAAAAGGATCGTCCGGTATATAAACGATGATTTTTTCTATCTGGTTGCTTTCGTTCGCCGGTTTTCCAATGGCCACGATACCCGTCAGTGGGATATCCCATAGTGTGAGGAAACTGCAGACACGTTGCTGGCCGTTGAGGTAGATCCCTGAGCGGTGGCGCAAAGACTCCAGTAAGGCACTGTGCTGATCTGCATTAATCAGACCTTTCATGCGGGCAATATGCACTTGCAGCGTCATCGCCGAAGCTTCAAACCGTTTGAATTGTGCCTGAACAATGGCTGCCGCCGCGCCTGGAGCATCACCGGGTCTGGACACCGGGTTCACCACAGCACTGATCAATGCCTGGTATTTGCCGCCCAGATCCAGTGTCCGACAAAGGTCTGCAAACTGTTCAGGGGCAATAGGCAAGACCGTACCCGTGACTGCAATGCCTTTGACAGGATAGTCGGCATAAATAGCGGCTTTGTTGCGGCTTGATTTATCCATCGCTCCGGGTTGGGTTTCAAAGGCTTCAAAATTTTGCAGGGCGGCGCGCAGTAACGGCTGCGTCGCTGCCTTGAGCCCATCCTGGGTTGCTACTAAAGGGTCTTTGGAAGCTGCGCCAAACGACTGGTCTGTCAGGAACCGTCGTGCGTAGAACAGATAGCTCGTACGCACATCGACCTTCAGCCCGAACCGTTCCTCAATGGCCGCCGTCAATAGGGGGGCAGCGAACACCTCAACCGACGGCAGACGAGCCAGTAATTGTTTGACTGGTCGCTCATCGACAAGATAGGCGGCGTGGGCGCGCTGTAACTGCTGAACGACATCGGGCATCGAGAGGCGGGCTTTTTCAAACCAGTCCGGTGTTTGCAGGCGTGCGCTGCGTAATGCTCTGTGAGTTTCAGAAGAGGCGTTGATCAACCAGGGAGGAATATTGTTTTGCAGGGTGGTAAATAGTGTTTTTGCTGAAGTGGTGGTGGATAGATATTTGGTGGGTGTTCTGTCGATGGACACGGAAAAGCCTTAAGTTAATGATATTAACTTGAAGTCTATCGGTGCTCTCGGTTGTAAATAATGGCTATAACTACCACCCCTGTTTTAGTGTTTGGGTGTAGGCATTAAAAATCCGTGGGTAAAAAACGGGGCGCTGTGGGTCGCCCCGTGTCTGTTTATTCTTGCTCAGCCGGTGTCGGCGCAGGGGGTGGGCGCAGGCCGACCTCAGCCGTCAACTTCAACTCTTTACCGTTACGCATCACGCCAATGGCAATCTTCTCGCCGGGTTTGGTGCGGGCCACCTGATTCATCGAGCGGCGGCCATCACCGGCCAGTTCGCCATTGATGTTCAGGATCACGTCACCCAACTGCAGCCCGGCTTTCTGTGCCGGGCCATCGCGGAAGATCCCGGCGACGACGATCCCCGGGCGATCCTTGAGGCCAAAGGATTCGGCCAGTTCCTGGGTCAGGGGTTGAACTTCGATACCCAACCAGCCTCGGATAACCTGACCGTGCTCGATGATCGACTTCATGACATCCAGGGCCAGCTTGGTCGGAATCGCAAAGCCAATGCCTTGGGAACCGCCGGATTTGGAAAAGATCGCAGTATTGATACCGGTCAGGTTGCCATTGGCATCCACCAGTGCACCGCCCGAGTTGCCGGGGTTGATCGCCGCGTCGGTCTGGATGAAGTCTTCATAGGTGTTCAGGCCCAGCTGGTTGCGGCCGGTGGCGCTGATGATGCCCATGGTCACGGTCTGGCCGACTCCGAAGGGGTTGCCGATGGCCAACGCGACGTCGCCGATGCGGATATTGTCCGAGCTGCCGATGGTGATGGCGGGCAGGTTTTTCAGGTCGATCTTCAGTACAGCGAGATCGGTTTCGGGATCGCTGCCGATGACCCGGGCGATGGTTTCCCGGCCGTCCTTGAGGGCGACGACTATCTGGTCGGCGCCGGTGGTGACGTGGTTGTTGGTCAACAGATAGCCTTCGGGGCTCATGATCACGCCCGAGCCGAGGCTCGATTCCATGCGCTTCTGCTTGGGCAGGTTGTCACCGAAGAAGCGGCGGAACTGCGGGTCCTCGAACAACGGCCGGCTGGTCTTGTTGACCATTTTGGTGGTGTACAGATTGGCCACGGCCGGAGCCGCAATGCTCACGGCGTCGGCGTAGGACACCGGGCCTTGCTGAATCTTGGTGGTTTGTGGGGCTTGTTGCAGGTTGACGTCCTGAGTCGGGAGGCCGACCAATTCGGGGTAGTGCTGAATAATCAGCAGGGCGATGAGCACACCGGTCAGCAAGGGCCAACCGAAAAAACGCAGTGCCTTGAACATTGAGCGAGTCCTGAGGGGGTAGAGGCGCGGTAAATTTTTGCCACAGCTGCGCCATAATGGCGGGCATTATACGAGCACCACGCATTGCTGAAATGCCTATTTAGGAGTCTTTTATGGCTGTTGCCCTGAGCACCCTGGTCGAGGAAGCGGATCGCTATCTGAACAGTGCCCGCATTCAGGATTATTGCCCTAACGGCCTGCAGGTCGAGGGACGCCCGCAAGTGATGCGTATCGTCAGCGGCGTCACCGCCAGTCAGGCCTTGCTTGACGCGGCGGTCGAGGCCCAGGCCGACCTGATCCTGGTCCATCACGGCTATTTCTGGAAGGGTGAGAACCCTTGTGTGGTCGGCATGAAGCAACGCCGGCTGAAAACCCTGCTCAAGCATGACATCAGTCTGCTGGCCTACCACTTGCCCCTGGATGTCCATCCGGAAGTGGGCAATAACGTGCAACTGGCCCGGCAACTGGATATCACCGTCGAAGGTCCGCTGGACCCGGACAATGCCCGGATCGTCGGCCTGGTCGGCTCCCTGGCCGAGCCGATGATGCCCAGGGATTTCGCGCGCAAGGTGCAGGACGTGCTCGGTCGCGAGCCGCTGCTTATAGAAGGCAGCGATATGATTCGCCGGGTCGGCTGGTGCACTGGCGGTGGCCAGGGCTATATCGATCAGGGGATTCTCGCCGGGGTCGATCTGTTTCTCAGTGGTGAGGCGTCGGAGCAGACCTTTCATAGCGCTCAGGAAAACGGCATCAGTTTCATTGCCGCCGGCCATCACGCTACCGAACGCTATGGCGTTCAGGCCCTCGGCGACTATCTGGCCCGACGTTTTGCCCTGGAACATCTGTTCATCGACTGCCCCAATCCGATCTAGCCACCCAAACGAGAGGCTATATCCATAGATCGTTTCGATCTATCCGCCCCGCTGATTAGAAGCAGGCTGCGTGATAAAGTGCGCGGCTCGAACACGGCCCGCAGGCCGCCCCGCAAGCTGATGCTTGCGGTCCATAACGAATGCAACCCCGTGAGTAGCCATGGTCGACAAACTGACGCATCTGAAACAGCTGGAGGCGGAAAGCATCCACATCATCCGCGAGGTCGCCGCCGAGTTTGATAACCCGGTGATGCTGTACTCCGTCGGTAAAGACTCTGCCGTGATGCTGCATCTGGCACGCAAGGCGTTTTTCCCTGGCAAGCTACCGTTCCCGGTCATGCACGTCGATACCCGCTGGAAATTCCAGGAGATGTATCAATTCCGTGATCGCATGGTCGAGGAAATGGGCCTGGACCTGATTGTCCACATCAACCCGGACGGCGTCGCCCAGGACATCAACCCGCTCACTCACGGTAGCTCCAAGCACACCGATATCATGAAGACCGAAGGCCTCAAGCAGGCTTTGGACAAGCATGGTTTCGATGCCGCTTTCGGTGGCGCGCGCCGCGACGAAGAGAAATCCCGCGCCAAGGAGCGCGTGTATTCCTTCCGCGACAGCAAGCACCGCTGGGACCCGAAGAACCAGCGCCCAGAGCTGTGGAACGTGTACAACGGCAACGTCAACAAGGGCGAGTCGATCCGCGTATTCCCGCTGTCGAACTGGACCGAGCTGGACATCTGGCAGTACATCTACCTTGAAGGCATCCCGATTGTGCCGCTGTACTTCGCCGCTGAGCGCGAAGTCATCGAAATGAACGGCACCTGGATCATGATCGACGACGATCGCCTGCGTAACCACCTCAGCGAGGCCGACCGCGCACGCATCGTCAAGAAAAAAGTGCGCTTCCGCACACTGGGCGACTACCCGTTGACGGGCGCCGTCGAGTCCGAAGCCATCAGCCTGACCGACATCATTCAGGAAATGCTCCTGACGCGAACTTCCGAACGCCAGGGCCGGGTCATCGATCACGATGGCGCAGGCTCGATGGAAGAAAAGAAACGTCAGGGTTATTTCTGAGGAGCAGTTGCAAGCTTCAAGTGGCAAGCTTCAAGCAAATCAAAAGCAGGTCATCGAAATGGATTTCGAGAAACTCGTGGTTTGGCAAAGGGCAAAGGCATTGTCGGTCAGTCTTTACAAAGAGATGATCAACTGCCCGGATTTGGCTTTCAGAAGCCAGATCACTCGCTCCGGGTTATCAGTGCCGAGCAATATTGCAGAAGGCATGGAGCGCTTCACTGCTAAGGAAAAGTGCCGTTTTTTGTCGATTGCGAAAGCATCCTGCGGTGAGTTGAGGACTCAGCTCATCATCGGTAGTGAAATTGGTTACATCGCTGAGCCACTTGCAACAGCTTGGATTATTGAAACCCGCGAGCTTTCGAAAATGCTGTGCGGGCTGATCAACAAAATTTCTGACTAGTTGTACGCCGACAAGCTTGCCGCTTGAAGCTTACAGCTCGGAGCTTGAATGAAATGAGCCACCAATCCGAATTGATCAGCGAGGACATCCTCGCCTATCTGGGCCAGCACGAACGCAAGGAAATGCTGCGCTTTCTTACCTGTGGCAACGTCGATGACGGCAAGAGCACGCTGATCGGGCGTCTGCTGCACGACTCCAAGATGATCTATGAAGATCACCTGGAAGCCATTACCCGTGACTCGAAGAAGTCCGGCACCACCGGCGATGACGTCGACCTGGCGCTGCTGGTCGATGGTCTGCAGGCCGAGCGCGAGCAGGGCATCACCATTGATGTCGCCTACCGCTATTTCTCCACGGCCAAGCGCAAGTTCATCATTGCCGATACCCCGGGCCACGAGCAGTACACCCGCAACATGGCCACCGGTGCGTCCACCTGTGATCTGGCGATCATCCTGGTCGATGCCCGTTACGGCGTGCAGACCCAGACCCGTCGCCACAGCTACATCGCTTCGTTGCTGGGCATCAAGCACATCGTTGTGGCCATCAACAAGATGGACCTCAACGGTTTCGACGAGCAGGTATTCGAGTCGATCAAGGCCGATTACCTGAAGTTCGCCGACGGTATCGCCTTCAAGCCAAGCACCATGGCCTTCGTGCCGATGTCGGCGCTCAAGGGTGATAACGTCGTCAGCAAGAGCGAACGCTCGCCGTGGTATACCGGCCAGTCACTGATGGAGATTCTCGAGACCGTCGAGATCGCCAACGACCGCAATTACACCGATCTGCGTTTCCCGGTGCAGTACGTCAACCGTCCTAACCTGAACTTCCGTGGCTTCGCCGGGACCCTGGCCAGCGGCGTCGTGCACAAGGGCGATGAAATCGTCGTGCTGCCGTCGGGCAAGAGCAGCCGGGTCAAGTCCATCGTTACCTTCGAAGGTGAGCTGGAGCACGCCGGTCCAGGTCAGGCCGTGACCCTGACCATGGAAGACGAGATCGATATCTCCCGCGGCGACCTGCTGGTGCATGCCGACAACGTCCCGCAAGTCAGCGAC
Organism: Pseudomonas sp. Pseusp88; assembly: GCF_047303955.1. Lineage (NCBI taxonomy): Bacteria > Pseudomonadati > Pseudomonadota > Gammaproteobacteria > Pseudomonadales > Pseudomonadaceae > Pseudomonas > Pseudomonas sp. Pseusp88. The sequence goes on from NZ_JBGLYM010000016.1 coordinate 50,799, forward strand.
GCGTTTGACGCGATGCTGGTGTGGATGGCTGAAGAGCCGATGCTGCCGGGCAAGAAATACGACATCAAGCGCGCCACCAGCTATGTACCGGGTTCCATCGCCAGCATTACTCACCGCGTTGATGTGAACACCCTGGAAGAAGGTCCGGCCAGCGCGTTGCAGCTTAACGAAATCGGTCGGGTCAAGATCAGCCTTGATGCGCCAATCGCTCTGGATGGCTATGACAGCAACCGCACGACGGGTGCCTTCATCGTCATCGATCGCTTGACCAACGGCACTGTGGCGGCGGGCATGATCATCGCCAGGCCAGTCAGCGCCGGTGGTGCCAGCCATCACGGCGAGCTCGCCCACGTTTCTGTCGAGGAGCGCGCCCAGCGCTTCGGTCAGAAGCCGGCCACCGTGCTGTTCAGCGGCCTGTCCGGCGCGGGCAAGAGCACCCTGGCCTATGCGGTCGAGCGCAAGCTGTTCGACATGGGCCGTGCGGTGTTCGTCCTCGACGGCCAGAACCTGCGTCACGACCTGAACAAAGGTCTGCCGCAGGACCGTGCCGGGCGTACCGAAAACTGGCGTCGTGCGGCTCACGTCGCCCGTCAGTTCAACGAAGCCGGCCTGCTGACCCTGGCCGCTTTCGTTGCGCCGGATGCCGCTGGCCGTGAAAACGCCAAGGGCCTGATCGGCAGCGATCGCCTGATCACCGTGTACGTCCAGGCCTCGCCGCAGGTTTGCCGTGAACGCGATCCACAGGGCCTGTACGCCGCCGACAAGGACAACATCCCCGGCGAGTCCTTCCCGTACGATGTGCCGCTGGATGCCGATCTGGTGATCGACACCCAGTCGCTGAATGTCGAGGAAGGCGTCAAGCAGGTGCTGGATCTGCTGCGCAGCCGTGGCGCGATCTAAGCGCTGAGGCAATAACAAAGAACCCACCTTGATCGGTGGGTTTTTTGTTTGCGGATTACGCTTTCGTTGAGTATGGAGGCTAATCCTGTGGGAGCGAATTCATTCGCGAAGAGGCCATTGAATTCGATGCATTTCTGTCGTTTGAACCAACGCCTTCGCGAATGAATTCGCTCCCACAGATCTCTCCCGCAGGTCTCTTGCGAGCGTTTGCGACCAATAAAAAACCCGCCCTTGAGCAATCAAGGGCGGGTTTTATGTGCTGCCGGTTAACGCATCACTTCTTCAAACCGTAATGCTCATCGAGCATGCCGGGGGAGTTTGGGGTCTTGGGGGCGTAGTCCTTTGGCGGCTCGGTGGTGCGCGGTGGCGTCAGGCGGTCGCGGGGCAGGGCGTTGGCCTCCGGATGCAGGGCGGCCAGCAGGCGTTGTCGGGTCAGTTCGTCCAGGGCCAGACGGTTGGCGCCCTCGGCGAGGTGTTCCTGAACGTCCTGATAGCTCTGGGACAGCTTCTGGACCAGGTTAGCCGTGCTGTTGAAGTGAGTGACCACCTCGTTCTGATAGGTATCGAAGCGCTCCTGCACATCATCCAGCTGACGCTGGGTGCTGCTTGGGGCGGCGTTGGGCAGCAGACGCGCCACGAAGAAACCGATGACAACACCGGCGACCAGGGCGATGGTCGGCAACAACCAAACTAAGAGCGAGTGTTCCACGAGTCCTTCCTCTATAAACGGCTTTGCTTTACGTTAACGGCTCGAACCTGTGCTGTATAGCCACGATGCGTCGTCGGCATGTCAGCTACAGACTTTTCCAGGCATTGCCTAGACGAGTCGATCCAATCCAAGGTCACGGAGTTCCATTGTGCTCATGCGCGAAACCCCAGTATTCATTGACGGCCCGGAAGGCCAGATCGAAGCTTTGTATCAGGATGCGAATGATGCCAAAGGCATTGCCCTGATTTGCCATCCTAACCCGATCCAGGGCGGCACCATGCTCAATAAAGTGGTGTCGACGCTGCAACGCACCGCTCGGGATGCCGGTTTGATCACCCTGCGCTTTAATTATCGCGGTGTCGGCGCCAGTGCCGGGACCTCCGTGGCCGGGCCGGGTGAGATCGAAGATGCCGTGGCAGCGGCCAAGTGGCTGCGCGAGCAACAGCCTGAGCTGCCGCTGACGCTGCTGGGCTTCTCCTTTGGTGGCTATGTGGCAGCCAACCTCGGTGGACGCCTTGAGGCGGCCGGTGAGCCGCTTGAACACCTGTTTCTGATTGCTGCTGCGGCCTCGCGCCTGCAGGATCAGAGCGTGCTGCCGCAAAACTGTCCGATCACCCTGATCCAGCCGGAAAACGACGAAGTGATCGATCCCGAGATGGTCTACGCCTGGTCGGCGGCGCTGTCGCGTCCACATGAGCTGCTGAAAGTGGCAGAATGCGGACACTTTTTTCACGGCAAGCTGACCGATCTCAAGGATCTGGTCCTGCCGCGTCTCTCGAACTGAATGCAGCCCTGACAATAAGCGATCTGCCATGACCACTCGTATCCTGACCGGCATTACCACGACCGGCACGCCTCACCTGGGCAACTACGCCGGCGCGATTCGCCCGGCCATCGTCGCCAGCCGTCGCAGTGACGCCGACTCGTTCTACTTCCTGGCCGACTATCACGCCCTGATCAAGTGCGATGACCCGCTGCGCATCCAGCGCTCGCGCCTGGAAATCGCCGCGACCTGGCTGGCGGCCGGCCTGGATGTGGAGCGCGTGACCTTCTATCGCCAGTCCGACATCCCGGAAATCCCCGAGCTGACCTGGCTGCTGACCTGTGTGGCGGCCAAGGGCCTGCTTAACCGTGCCCATGCCTACAAGGCTTCGGTGGACAAGAACGTCGAGACCGGCGAAGACCCGGACGCTGGCATCACCATGGGCCTGTACAGCTACCCGGTGCTGATGGCGGCGGACATCCTGATGTTCAACGCCCATCAGGTACCGGTCGGTCGCGACCAGATCCAGCACGTGGAAATGGCCCGTGATATCGGCCAGCGCTTCAACCACCTGTTCGGCAAGGGGCGTGAGTTCTTCGTCATGCCTGAAGCGCTGATCGAAGAGAGCGTGGCGACCCTGCCGGGCCTGGACGGGCGCAAGATGTCGAAAAGCTACGACAACACCATCCCGTTGTTCAGCAGTGCCAAGGAAATGAAGGACGCGATCTCGCGCATCGTCACCGACTCACGTGCGCCAGGTGAAGCCAAGGATCCGGACAATTCGCACCTGTTCACGCTCTATCAGGCTTTCGCCAGTGCCGAGCAGAGCGCCGAGTTTCGCGCCGACCTGTTGCAGGGCCTTGGTTGGGGCGAGGCCAAGAGCCGCCTGTTCAATCTGCTTGACGCTGACTTGAGCGAGGCACGGGACAACTACCTGCGCCTGATCGAACGCCCGGCGGACCTGGAGGATATCCTCCAGGCCGGCGCCGAAAAAGCCCGCAAGGTCGCCACGCCGTTCCTTGGTGAGTTGCGCGAAGCGGTTGGCCTGCGTTCATTCCGTAGCTCGGTGCAGAGCGCCGACAGCGGCAAGAAAAAAGCCGCCAAGGGCGCGCGCTTCGTCAGCTTCCGCGAAGAAGGCCAGTTCCTGTTCCGTCTGCTGTCGGCCGAAGGCGAGCAACTGTTGCTGTCCCGTGGTTTTGCCGATGGCAAGAGCGCCGGAGCCGTGACCAAAGCCTTGCAGGCTGAGGCTCAGGACTACGAAATCCGCGCCAATGGCGAAGGTTTCGATGTCTTCATCAAGGGCGATGATCAGGCCGTTGCTTCCACCCCGGCATTTGCCGCAGTAACCGAGCGCGAGGCCGCATTGACGGCCCTTCGTCTGGCGCTGCAGCCTAAAGGCGAATAATTCGCGGCTCGGCCCTTTGTCGGATTGCCATTCCATTGGGCCGTCGCTACAGTGACGGCCCGTTTTTGTTGCCTTGCTAACGAATATGACCCCCCTAGAACGATATCAAGCTGATCTTAAGCGTCCCGACTTCTTCCACGATGCCGCTCAGGAAACTGCAGTGCGCCATTTGCAGCGCCTGTACGACGACCTGATCGTTGCGCACAACAGCAAGCCGGGCTTGTTCGGCAAGCTGTTCGGCAAGAAAGAAGTCACGCCGGTCAAGGGCCTGTACTTCTGGGGCGGCGTGGGCCGGGGCAAGACTTACCTGGTCGACACCTTCTTCGAGGCGCTGCCTTTCGAAGAGAAGGTCCGTACTCACTTCCACCGCTTCATGAAGCGCGTGCACGAAGAGATGAAGACCCTCAAGGGCGAGCGCAACCCGCTGACCATCATCGCCAAGCGTTTTTCCGACGAAGCCCGGGTCATCTGCTTCGATGAATTCTTCGTTTCCGATATTACCGATGCCATGATCCTGGGCACCCTGATGGAAGAGCTGTTCAAGAATGGCGTGACCCTGGTCGCGACGTCGAACATCGTGCCGGACGGCCTGTACAAGGACGGCCTGCAGCGCGCGCGCTTCCTGCCGGCCATTGCCCTGATCAAACAGAACACCGACATCGTCAACGTCGACAGCGGCGTCGACTATCGCCTGCGTCACCTGGAGCAGGCCGAGCTGTTCCACTTCCCGCTCGACGAAGCGGCCGAAGAGAGCATGCGCAAGAGCTTCCGCGCCCTGACGCCGGAGTGCACCAAAGCCATCGAAAACGATGTGCTGATGATCGAGAATCGCGAGATTCGCGCCATACGTACCTGCGACGACGTCGCCTGGTTCGACTTCCGCGCTTTGTGCGATGGGCCGCGCAGCCAGAACGACTACATCGAACTGGGCAAGATCTTCCATGCCGTGCTGCTCAGCGGCGTCGAGCAGATGAGCGTCAGCACCGACGACATCGCCCGTCGCTTCATCAACATGGTCGACGAATTCTACGACCGCAACGTCAAGCTGATCATCTCGGCGGAAGTGGAACTCAAGGACCTGTACAGCGGCGGGCGCCTGAACTTCGAGTTCCAGCGCACCCTGAGCCGCCTGCTGGAAATGCAGTCCCACGAGTTTCTGGCGCGGGCGCATAAGCCCTGACGGGAGCAGCAAGCTTCAAGCTATAAGCTACAAGAGGTATGTGTGCGAAGCCTCTTGCAGCTTGAGGCTTGCAGCTTGCAGCTTGCAGCTGCGTCTATGCCGCCTGCTGAAACTGCTGCCGATACTGATTCGGCGACAGCTCGGTATGCTGGCGAAACAGCCGGGCAAAGAAGCTGGCGTCGTCGTAGCCCACTTCGTAACTGATGGTCTTGATGCTCTTGCGCGTGCCGGACAGCAGGCCCTTGGCGGTTTCGATACGCAGGCGCTGCAGGTAGTGCAGTGGCTTGTCACCGGTGGCGGTCTGGAAGCGGCGCATGAAGTTGCGAATGCTCATGCCGTGTTCCCGGGCCACATCCTCGAAACGAAACTTGTCGGCGAAGTGTTCTTCCAGCCAGTGCTGGATTTGCAGGATGATCACGTCCTGATGCAGCTTTTGCCCACCGAACCCCATCCGTCCCGGCGCATAGTTGCGCTGAACCTCATACAGAATGTCCCGTGCGACCGCTTGGGCCACGTTGGCGCCGCAGAACCGTTCGATCAGGTAGATATAGAGGTCGCAGGCTGAAGTCGTGCCGCCAGCGCAGTACAGGTTGTCGGCATCGGTCAGGTGTTTTTCCTGATTGAGCAGCACTTTCGGGAAGCGCTGGGCGAACTCGTCGAAAAAACGCCAGTAGGTGGTCGCTTCCTTGCCGTCGAGCAGGCCGGTTTCGGCCAGCCAGAATACGCCGCTGGCTTCGCCGCAGAGCACCGCGCCTCGGGCGTGTTGCTCGCGCAGCCAGGGCAGTATCTGCGGGTAGCGTTTGTTCAGGGCGTCGAAATCGTCCCAGAAGGCCGGTATCACGATGATATCGGTATTGCCCAGGTCACCCTCGACCGGCATCACCACATCGCTGAAGCTGCGCACAGGGAGGCCGCCGGGGCTGACCAGGCGAGTCTCGAAGGCAGGGACGCGCCCCTGGCCGAGCTGGCGGCTATAGCGCAGGCTGGCCAGATGGAAAAAATCCTTGGCCTGCATCAGGGTGGAGGCAAACACTCCATCGATGGCCAGGATGCTGACACGCCGCAGGGGCGTGGTCGTTTGGATTGACATGATCTTTTGTTCTTATATGGGAAAGTGGTCAACTAGCGGCTGGATCGTCTTATTTTTTGGCGGATGTGTCCAGTGTCGATGTAAGCGGGGATGATGGAGAAATCGGTGGGCGCGATTTGTGGGGGGTACTTGTGGGAGCGAATTCATTCGCGAAGGCGGCAATTCAGGCGATCAATGTGCATGAATTGCTACGCCCTCTTCGCGAATGATTCGCTCCCACAGAATTTGCTCCTGCAGATTCGCTCCTGAAAAAACCGAACAACGTACAGATAGTTATGCGGACTCTGGTCTACGGCGCCGGATTCGGCTGATCCTTGTGGATCGCTTCGATAGCGGCCAGGACGTCTTCGGATAGCACCAGATCAGCGCTGGCCAGGTTGCTGTCGAGTTGCTCCATAGTGGTGGCGCCGATGATGTTGCTGGTCACGAACGGCTGCTGGGTGACGAAGGCCAGGGCCATTTGCGCCGGGTCCAGGCCGAATTCACGAGCCAGGGCAACGTAGCGGCTGCAGGCGGCTTCCGATTGCGGATTGAAGTAGCGGGTGAAGCGGCTGTAGAGGCTCAGGCGGCCCTTGGGCGGACGTGCGCCACCTTCGTACTTGCCTGACAGCATGCCGAAGGCCATTGGCGAATAGGCCAGCAAGCCGCATTGCTCGCGAATGGCGATTTCAGCCAGACCGACTTCGAACGAGCGGTTGAGCAGGTTGTAGGGGTTCTGGATCGACGCAACGCGCGGCCAGCCGCGGCTTTCGGCCAGTTGCAGGAATTTCATGGTGCCCCACGGCGTTTCGTTGGACAGGCCGACGTGGCGGATTTTGCCAGCCTTGACCTGCTCGTCCAGCGCCTCGAGGATTTCCTCGATGGGGGTGAAGTCCTCGTCCTTGTGGGTGTAACCCAGCTTGCCGAAGAAGTTGGTGCTGCGCTCCGGCCAGTGCAGTTGGTAGAGGTCCAGATAGTCGGTCTGCAGACGCTTGAGGCTGGCGTCGAGGGCGGCGACGATATGCTCGCGGTTGTGCTTGAGGCTGCCGCCGCGAATGTAGTCGATGCCATTGCCGGGGCCGGCGATCTTGCTGGCCAGGATCCAGTCGGCGCGATCCTTGTTGTGCTTGAACCAGTTGCCGATGATGCGCTCGGTGCTGGCGTAGGTTTCAGCCTTGGGTGGGACCGGATACATCTCCGCCGTGTCGAGGAAATTGATACCGGCTGACTTTGCGCGCTCGATCTGAGCGAAAGCCTCGGACTCGCTGTTTTGCTCGCCCCAGGTCATGGTGCCGAGGCAGATTGCACTGACATTGAGGTCGGTTCTGCCCAGTTGGCGGTAGTCCATTTGGATCTCCTCTGAAAAAGAACCATAAAAGCAGGTTGAAATTTTTTTCGCAATCTGCATAATTCCGCGTCTCTTTGTCGTGGGAGTGATGCCCCGCGACTCAAGATACCGCTGCGATCGAACGCGCTGACCCGAGCCCCCTATAGCGTTCGTGCCCGGCGGCCTTTGACTTGTCAAAGACCGTACTAATGAGTATGCTCCGCCGTCTATTTTTCAGGGCGGCCCTTGAGGCTATAAAGAATGAAAACTTTTACCGCTAAACCGGAAACAGTAAAGCGCGACTGGTTCGTCGTCGACGCTGCTGGTCAGACCCTGGGTCGTCTGGCCACCGAAATCGCGAGCCGTCTGCGTGGCAAGCACAAACCGGAATACACTCCGCACGTTGACACCGGCGACTACATCGTCGTTATCAATGCTGAGCAGATCCGTGTTACCGGTGCCAAGACCACCGACAAGATCTACTACTCTCACTCCGGTTTTCCGGGCGGGATCAAGTCGATCAACTTTGAAAAGCTGATCGACAAAGCTCCTGAGCGCGTGATCGAGACCGCGGTAAAAGGCATGCTGCCTAAGAACCCGCTGGGTCGCGACATGTATCGTAAGCTGAAAGTCTATGCGGGCGCTGCACACCCTCATACTGCTCAGCAGCCCCAAGAACTGAAGTTTTAACGGAATAGTTCATTATGTCGGCGACTCAAAATTACGGCACTGGCCGTCGCAAGACTGCAACCGCACGCGTTTTCCTGCGTCCGGGCACTGGCAACATCTCCATCAACAACCGCTCGCTGGATAATTTCTTCGGCCGCGAAACTGCCCGCATGGTAGTTCGTCAGCCACTGGAATTGACCGAGACTGTTGAGAAATTCGACATCTACGTTACCGTCATCGGCGGCGGTGTCAGTGGTCAAGCTGGCGCAATCCGCCACGGTATCACTCGCGCTCTGATGCAATACGACGAGACCTTGCGCGGCGCACTGCGTAAAGCAGGCTACGTCACTCGTGATGCTCGTGAAGTTGAACGTAAGAAAGTCGGTCTGCGTAAAGCGCGTAAGCGTCCGCAGTACTCGAAGCGTTAATTCGCTTCTTCGTTCAAAAAAGAACGCCCAGCCTCTTCGGAGCTGGGCGTTTTTTTATGCCTGCCTTTTGTGCGTCTATTATTGCTGGGGCCGCGTGTGACAACGTGACTCATCGGTGCAAACCCCGAAATACAAGGCTTTTAGCTTTTGCATTGATCTAAGTCCCTTGTTTGTGCAGGGTTATCTCACTACCATTCGGCAGAATTTTTTTTAAGCTAAATCTTTAGTTAAGTAGACGCCTGATTTAACAGGCCACAAAGCTGATGGGAGAGGACGGAATGAGCAAAGACGGCGTGAATGCAGGCCGACGCCGCTTCCTCGTGGCAGCCACCTCGGTGGTTGGCGCGGCGGGAGCGGTGGGGGCTGCGGTCCCGTTCGTAGGGTCATGGTTTCCCAGCGCCAAGGCGAAAGCCGCGGGCGCACCGGTAAAGGTGAATATCAGCAAGGTTGAACCAGGGCAGCAGATGATTGCTGAATGGCGGGGCCAGCCGGTTTTCATTGTTCGCCGCACACCGGAAATTCTGAGCAATCTTGGCAAGATCACGGGCCAGCTGTCCGACCCGCAATCCAAGAATTCTGTTCAGCCTGCCTACGTTGACCCGGTAGTACGCTCCATCAAGCCAGAGATTCTTCTGCTGATCGGCATTTGCACCCATTTGGGCTGCTCGCCTACCTTTCGTCCGGAAGTTGCTCCCGCCGATTTGGGCAAGGATTGGGTCGGGGGGTATTTCTGCCCTTGCCACGGTTCCCACTACGACCTGGCCGGCCGAGTCTACAAGGCCCAGCCTGCCCCCCTGAACCTGCCAGTGCCGCCGCATTCCTATGAGTCGGACAATATTATTGTCATTGGCGTCGATAAGGAGAACGCGTAATGAGCAAGTTCATGGATTGGGTGGACGCCCGCTTCCCTGCCACCAAAATGTGGGAAGACCATCTCAGCAAGTATTACGCGCCGAAAAATTTCAACTTCTTCTATTTCTTCGGCTCCCTGGCCCTGCTGGTGCTGGTCAATCAGATCGTTACCGGTGTCTGGCTGACCATGAGCTACACGCCTTCGGCCGAAGAAGCCTTTGCGTCCGTCGAATACATCATGCGTGACGTCGAGTACGGCTCGATCCTGCGCTTGCTGCACTCCACGGGGGCGTCGGCGTTCTTTATCGTGGTCTACCTGCATATGTTCCGTGGCCTGCTCTACGGCTCGTACCAGAAGCCGCGAGAGCTGGTGTGGATATTCGGCATGCTGATCTACCTGGCGCTGATGGCTGAAGCCTTCATGGGCTACCTGCTGCCTTGGGGGCAGATGTCCTACTGGGGAGCTCAGGTGATCATTTCGCTGTTCGGTGCCATCCCGGTGATCGGCGGCGATCTGACTCAGTGGATCCGCGGCGACTACCTGATTTCCGGCATTACCCTGAACCGCTTCTTTGCGTTGCATGTGATTGCCTTGCCAATCGTTGTTCTGGGTCTCGTCGTCCTGCACATTCTGGCGCTGCACGAAGTCGGTTCGAACAACCCTGACGGCGTCGATATCAAGAAGCACAAGGACGAAAACGGCATCCCGCTGGACGGTATTCCGTTCCATCCGTACTACACCGTGAAGGACATCGTCGGTGTAGTCGTGTTCCTGTTTATCTTCTGCTCAATTGTGTTCTTCTTCCCGGAAATGGGCGGCTATTTCCTCGAAAAACCTAACTTCGAGGTGGCTAACGCATTCAAGACGCCTGAGCACATTGCGCCTGTCTGGTACTTCACACCGTTCTACGCAATCCTGCGCGCCATCCCTGACAAGCTCATGGGCGTGATGGCCATGGGGGCTTCGATTGCTGTGCTGTTCGTCCTGCCATGGCTTGATCGCAGCCCGGTCAAATCCATGCGTTACAAGGGCTGGCTGAGCAAGATCTGGCTGTTGGTGTTCTGTGTCGCCTTCGTGATTCTCGGGATTCTCGGGGTTCTGCCGCCGACACCGGAACGTACGCTGGTCTCGCAGATCTGCACCTTCCTTTATTTCGCCTACTTCATTCTGATGCCGTTCTACACCCGGCTCGAGAAGACCAAACCGGTTCCAGAAAGGGTGACTGGCTGATGAAAAAGCTCTTTGCTGTGTTGATTCTCGCTGCTCTGCCAATGTTGTCTTTCGCCGCCGAGCATGGCGGTCCGGAGCTGGAAAAGGTCGATATCGATGTCTCTGACAAGGCCGCCATGCAGGACGGTGCGCGGACCTTCGCCAACTACTGCATGGGCTGTCACAGCGCCAAGTTCCAGCGTTATGAGCGGGTTGCCGACGATCTGGGGATTCCCCATGACGTCATGCTCGACAAGCTGGTATTCACCGGCGCCAAGATTGGCGACCACATGAGCATCGGCATGCAGCCAGCCGACGCCAAGGCCTGGTTCGGCGCTGCGCCGCCTGACCTGACCCTGGTGGCGCGTGTGCGTGGCACTGACTGGCTGTATGGCTATCTGCGTTCGTTCTATGAAGACCCGTCCCGCCCATGGGGTGTGAACAACAAGGTCTTCCCGAACGTCGGCATGCCCAACGTCCTGGCCGGCCTTCAGGGTCGCCAGGTGGTCGGTTGCAAACAGGTTCAGGTAGTAGACGACGGCAAGAAACAATATGACCCATTGACCGGTGCGCCGCTGACTCACGAATCCTGTGATCAGCTGACCATCGTGCCGAAAAGTGGCAGCCTGACCGAGGAGCAGTTCGACGAGAAGGTCAAGAATCTGGTGACCTTCCTCGCTTACTCGGCCAATCCGGTCAAGCTTGAACACCAGCGTATCGGCACCTACGTGCTGCTGTATCTGGCTTTCTTCTTTGTTTTCGCCTACCTGCTCAAGCGCGAATACTGGAAGGATGTGCACTGACAGAACGCTGAATCCGCTGTCTGCGAACGCGCCCCCGGGCGCCTCTTTCAGGTAGCGATTGCGGGGCGAGTATAGTGGCGGTTACAAGATTGCGAATTTACTTGCGGTAAATGAGCTATCTTGTCGGCCGCGATGACTACACGCCTTGGCGCAGTCGTTATCGGGAGGCGTCCCTGGGGCGTTTTCGTTTCCGTAAATCCGATAAATTTAACAAGCGAGGAGGATCGCCATGGGCGTGACCAACCGGTTGGCCTGCTACTCCGACCCCGCCGACCACTATTCCCATCGCGTGCGCATCGTGCTCGCCGAGAAAGGTGTCAGCGCCGAGATCATTGATGTGGAGGCGGGCCGTCATCCGCCTAAATTGATCGAGGTGAACCCGTATGGCAGCGTGCCAACCCTGGTCGATCGTGATCTGGCGTTGTACGAGTCGACGGTCGTGATGGAATACCTGGATGAGCGTTATCCGCACCCACCGCTGTTGCCGGTTTATCCGGTGGCGCGTGCCAACAGTCGTTTGCTGATCCATCGGATCCAGCGCGACTGGTGTGGGCTTGTGGATCTGATTCTGAATCCGCGCAGTAAAGAGTCCGAACGTGTGCAGGCCCGCAAGGAGCTGCGCGAAAGCCTGACCGGTGTCTCGCCGCTGTTCCAGGAAAAGCCTTTTTTCCTCAGTGACGAGCAAAGTCTGGTCGATTGCTGTCTATTACCCATACTCTGGCGTTTGCCCATTCTGGGTATCGAGTTGCCACGGCCGGCAAAGCCGTTGCTTGACTATATGGAGCGCCAATTTGCACGAGAGGCATTCCGGACAAGTCTGTCTGGTGTCGAACGTGACATGCGCTAAGGCTTAAGGAGCCGTTGATGAACTCCAGTCGCCCTTATCTGATTCGTGCTCTTTATGAGTGGATCGTCGATAACGATTGCACCCCGCATATGCTGGTCAATGCGGAATACCCATCGGTTCAGGTCCCACAGGGCTTTGCCAATGATGGCCAGATTGTCCTGAACGTTTCGCCCAGCGCGGTGCGTCATCTGCACATGGACAACGAGGCTGTGAGCTTTGAGGGGCGCTTCGGTGGTGTGCCGCACACCCTGTATGTGCCTACAGGTTCAATCCTGGGGATTTATGCCCGGGAGAATGGCCAGGGCATGGTCTTCGATCTGGAGCCGCCCATGGGCGATGAGGATGACGAAGTCGATATCGATGACTCGACCCCGCCCGATGATGAGCCGCCACGCCCGTCCGGCAGGCCGAGCCTGAAGGTAGTGAAATAAAAGAGGCGACCTTCGGGTCGCCTTCTTTTTTGTTGTATTGGATCTGCGGATGTCGCGCGGTCATGAGTAAACAGGGGCTGTAGGAGCTGCCGAAGGCTGCGAATGGGTCTGTCAGATACACTGCTTTCGCAGCCTTCGGCAGCTCCTGCAACTCAATCGGCAGCAAGCCGGCTCCCACGAATCAATCGATATATTCGAACAGCTTGACGATCTTCTGCACGCCGGACACACCCTGTACCAGTGCCGTAGCCTGGTTGGCTTCTGCCTGGGTCACCAGACCCAGCAGGTAGACGATACCGTTCTCGGTCACCACCTTGATGCGCGAGCCGGGAATGCTGGCGTCGGTGAGCATCTGGCTCTTGATCTTGGTGGTCAGCCAGGCGTCGTTGTTGCGCGCCAGCAGAGAGGAGGGTTCCAGCACCTGCAGTTCGTTGTTGACCTTCTTCACTCGTTGCACCTGACCGGCGGCCTGTTCGGCCATGGCCTTGAGGTCGGCGCGCGGAGTCTGGCCGGCGAGCAGGACGATGCCGTTGTAGCTGCTCACGACGATGTGCGAGTTCTGGTCCAGGTCAGGGCTGGCCTTGGCCACGTTGACCGCAACTTTGGTTTCGATCAATGAGTCATCGATCTTGCTGCCCAGGGTACGGGTGCCGCGATCGTCCTCAATGGGAGACTCGCGGGTCGCGGTAATAACCGAGCTGCATCCACTGATGCTCAGGCACAGCGTCAAGGCCAGCAGGCTAAGGCGATTAGGGGTCATTCTTCACTCCCGAACAGTTGGCTGTCGATCAGATCGCAGAGGCAATGGATCGCCAGCAGGTGGACTTCTTGAATTCGTGCGGTGACCTTGGCCGGTACGCGGATTTCCACGTCCTCGGGCAACAGCAGGGACGCCATGTCGCCACCATCGCGACCGGTCAATGCTACGACAATCATTTCACGATCATGTGCGGCCTGGATCGCTTGAATAATGTTGGCCGAGTTACCGCTGGTAGAGATAGCCAGCAGGACGTCGCCGGGCTGGCCCAGGGCGCGGATCTGCTTGGAGAACACTTCGTTGTAGCTGTAGTCGTTGGCAATCGAGGTAATGGTCGAGCTGTCGGTGGTCAGGGCAATGGCCGGCAGGCTCGGACGCTCACGCTCGAAGCGGTTGAGCAGCTCCGAAGAGAAGTGTTGCGCGTCACCGGCCGATCCACCATTGCCGCATGAAAGCATCTTGCCCTCGTTGAGCAGGGCATTGACCATGACCTGGCTGGCCTGCTCGATGTAGGGGGCGAGGACTTCCATGGCCTGCTGCTTGGTGTCGATGCTGGCCTGGAAAAGCTGGCGAATTCGGGATTGCATGTCCATCTGGGTGACCTTAAGTAGAGGCTGCGGCCGGTAGGGGAGCGTTCTGAGGGTTCAGCGGCTTCCCGGCACAGAACTGTGCAGCCCGCATAACAAAGAGCAAAATCGGTATCTGGGTAGTGCCTGGTATCGCGCTGTGCAGCGGTGTATCAACTGTCGAAGGCGTTTTTCAGCCAGTGCAGCGGAGCGTCGGGGCCAGGATCACCCTCGATTGCCACCACGTCGAAACGACAGGGGTGCTGGTTCCAGCGCGGTTCCTTCTGTAAAAAAAATTGCGCGGCAAGAATCAGCTTTTCCTGTTTGCGCCGATCCACGCTTTCTCGCGCGCCGCCCCAGCCTGCATGGCGCCGGTAGCGAACTTCGACGAATACTACTGTATCGCCGTCGAGCATGACCAGATCGAGCTCACCTCGTTTGCACGACCAGTTTTGCGTGATCGTCTGCAAACCCTGTTGCTGTAAATACAGCAGGGCGAAAGTTTCAGCCTCTCGCCCTGCGGTCTTGCGGGTATTGCCTGTCATCAAGGAGTGGTGTTCGGCAGGCGCTGGATCTTGCCATCGACGAATTTGGCCCACGGCAGCTGACGTTCGACGCGGCGGCTCGGGTTCAGGCTGAGGCTGCCGGACAGGCCTTCAATGCGGCTGTCAGGCAACGCCTTGAGCTGATCCAGGCGCGGTGCCAGACGCCAGGCATCGACACCCATGGCATACAGGCGGCCAAGCGGGCCTGCGGCTTGCGGCCATTGTGAGATGACCTGGGCGCGCAGCGGATCCTCGGCATTGAGCAGCCAAGGCGTCTCACAGAACATCACGCCATTGAGGTCGGCGTACTGGGCCTGGTCGTTGCTGTTGGTGAACAGGTGCGACGTGGCATAGACCGGAACATCGCCTGCGTACTGGAAGACCATGGTCGGTTTGATCTGTTGTGCCTGCTGCGGTGTGGCGGCAAGGAACATGAAATCGATGTCCTGGCGGCGCGACGGCTGGGCGGCGACGGCGGCACCGGTGGTGCTCTGCAGGCGCTGGGCACGGCCTTCGCTATTGCGCAGCTGGAACAGTTCGGCGATCTGCTGAGCCAGTGCTACCGGCTGGTCGACGTGTTCGGCGGCGATCAGCTTGCCACCCTTGGCTTGCCAGCTCTGACGGAATGCATCGAGAACGCGATCACCCCATTCGCCTTTCGGCACCATGGCCACGGCGCTGCGCTTGCCGTCGGCCCAGGCACGACGGGCGACTTCCCGGGCTTCGTCTTCGGCAGCGAGGCCGAACTGGAACAGCTGCGGCGGGCCGTCAGTGTTGGAATCGCTGTAGTTGAGCGCCAGGGTAGTGATCGGCAGGCTTGGGCGGCTGGCCAGTTGCTTGACCAGCGGTTTTTCCAGCGGGCCGACGACCAGTTGCACACCGGCGGCCTTGGCCTGGCGATAGAACTCGTCGACGTTATTGATGCGCGAGCTGTCGAAGACCTGAATCGATGGCGGCTTCTGTCCGGCCTGTTCGGCCTGGAAGTGCGCGGCCATGAAGCCGTCACGCAGCGCTTTTGCTACCGAAGCCAGGGAGCCTTCCTGCGGCAGCAGCAGGGCGATCTTGGTCAGGGGTTCGCTGGTCAGGGCGCGCAGTTGCGCCAGGGTGGTCGGCAGTTGTTGGGCGGCCGGGTGCTTCGGGTGCTGGGCTTTCCAGGTATCGATGGCCGCCTGTTGCTGCTCCAGGGTGCCGGCCTGCTTGATGCCGCGAGCCAGGCTCAGCCAGCCGCCGAGGTCGTCATCGGCAGTACTTTGCAGTTGGTCCAGGGGCAGGGCCGCAACCGACGCCCAGATCGCGTCGTTGTTGCTTGCCAATGGCTGGCCTTGCAGCAGTGGGCCGGTCATGACGCGTTCGCGGATGGCTGCCATGGTCTGGCCATTGGCTTCAAAGGTGCGAGCCATGGTCATATGGGTGCGAATCTGCTGTTCAACCGGCAGTTCGGCCAGACGTTGCAGGCTCGGATGGCTCAAGGCGGCGAGTGCCGCCTGGGGCTGGTTGCGACCCAGCGCCAGTTCCGCAGCCAGGGTGCTGGCGAAGATCTGTTGTGCGGGCTTGAGCTGATCCAGTTGCACCTGGGCCAGGATCTGTGCAGCGCGGCCGGGGTTGTTTTGCTGGTTGGCCAGGTCGGCGGCGCTCAATCTGAGCAGTGCGGCCTGGTCCGCAGTCTTGGCTGTCGAAGCCTGATCGAGCAGTTGCTCGATGCTGGCATCGGGGGTGCGAGGCAGTTCACCAAGGCTGGACGAAGGTGAACCGGCGCAAGCTACCAACAGGGCAGCAAGGCAGAGGGCAGAGAACAGCCGCAAGCTAGCGATCATGTATATGTTCCTGATACTCGAGCAAATTAGCGGGGAATTGTACCCAAGCACTGGCCGGGGCGCGACGTTAGTGGCGTTTAAAGCGGTGATATAAGTCGCAGACCGGGATTTGCCCGAGCAATTGCGGAGGTTTTCTTTTGTTTCAAGTAGAGATAACGCGCTTCAATCATGATCTTGCTCCTTGTTACGGCCTGGCGTGTCCTTGTAGCAGCAGCTTAGCCTGTACAATGCCGATTCTTCTTTAAACACATGGCTACAGCCATTGAGGTGGCGTTTTGACTGCTACAGGTGCTTTGAATTCCACGACCGGTTCGCTTTATGTGGTGGCCACACCCATTGGCAATCTGGATGACATGAGCGTTCGGGCCCTGAAGGTACTGCGCGAGGTGGCCTTGATCGCCGCTGAAGATACCCGGCACTCGTTACGTTTGATGCAACACTTTGGTATCGCCACGCCATTGGCCGCCTGTCATGAGCACAATGAGCGGGACGAGGGCAGCCGCTTTATTGCGCGTCTGCTGGCGGGCGATGACGTCGCGTTGATTTCCGATGCCGGTACGCCGCTGATTTCCGATCCGGGCTATCACCTGGTGCGCCAGGCGCGGGCGGCGGGGATTCCAGTGGTGCCGGTGCCAGGCGCCTGTGCGTTGATCGCCGCGCTGTCGGCGGCCGGTTTGCCCTCGGACCGCTTCATTTTCGAAGGTTTCCTGCCCGCCAAGGCGGTGGGGCGTCGCGCGCGCCTGGAATTGCTCAAGGAAGAACCGCGCACCCTGATCTTCTATGAGGCGCCCCATCGCATCCTTGAATGTCTGCAGGATCTGGAAGAGGTCTTCGGCGGTGAGCGTCCGGCAGTGCTGGGTCGCGAGCTGACCAAGACGTTCGAGACGCTCAAGGGATTGCCGTTGGCCCAGTTGCGCGCCTTTGTCGAAGCCGACAGCAATCAGCAGCGCGGCGAATGCGTGGTGTTGGTGGCGGGTTGGTCGGAGCCTGAGGGCGAAGATGTTATCGGCACCGAAGCGCGGCGCATTCTTGATCTGCTGCTTGAGGAGATGCCCCTCAAGCGTGCGGCGGCCCTGGCGGCGCAGATTACCGGCGTACGCAAGAATCTGCTTTACCAGGTCGCGCTGGACAAGCAAAAGCCTGAGTAAGCAGCTGTAACGAAACGGTAATGAACGGAGTAAAAGCTTGTCCTGAAGCCTTGGTGTCGATACCCTTGGCGGCGGAGAGTCGATTGGACAGTCGCTGCCCCTTTTGGTTCGCCATTTAGGGGGGGAGGAAAGTCCGGGCTCCATAGGGCAGAGTGCCAGGTAACGCCTGGGAGGCGCGAGCCTACGGAAAGTGCCACAGAAAATAACCGCCTAAGCGCTTCGGCGCCGGTAAGGGTGAAAAGGTGCGGTAAGAGCGCACCGCGCGACTGGCAACAGTTCGTGGCTAGGCAAACCCCACTCGGAGCAAGACCAAATAGGGTTCCTAGGCGTGGCCCGCGCTGGAACCGGGTAGGTTGCTAAAGACGTCCAGTGATGGCCGTCGTAGAGGAATGACTGTCCTCGACAGAACCCGGCTTACAGATCGACTCTCCACCTTTCCCTTCTTTCTGTTTTTCCAAAGCAGAAGCGCTCGTCGGTAATTCCGAAAAAATCTTATATGTGACAAATCACTTTAACTTCGACACGTAGCTTTTTGAGCTGTCGCAAGTTTATCTGGAAAAACCTCGCCCAAATTCTCTTCCGTCATCCGAAACCGCTCCTAAATCTCCGTTCTGTAAGGGTTTTCCTTAGGACGGCGCCTTGACGGTGTGGTGGACGCATTCCTATAGTGTGCGCAAGTGGCAGAAAGTGGCATGAAGTGGGTTTTTTCAGCGCAAATAGTTAGAATTCGGAGAATGCGCCGTGTTTCGTGGTGCCAACGCAATCAATCTCGACGCCAAGGGACGTCTCGCCATGCCGAGCCGGTACCGCGACGAGTTGGATTCGCGTAGTGGTGGCCAGTTGATAGTAACTATTGACGCTGTAGACCCCTGTTTATGCCTTTACCCGCTTTCCGAGTGGGAACTGATCGAAGCCAAATTGCGCGAATTGGCAACTTTTCGCGAAGAGAACCGCCGCTTGCAGCGACTGTTGATCGGCAATGCCGTCGACCTGGAGCTGGATGGCAGCGGTCGTTTTGTTGTTCCTCCGCGTTTGCGCGACTACGCCAAGCTGGACAAGCGCGTGATGCTGGTTGGGCAACTGAACAAGTTTCAATTGTGGGACGAGGACGCCTGGAACGCTCTTGCTGATGCGGATCTTGCGGCCATTCAAAAACCTGGCGCGATGCCTGATGAACTGCGTGATCTGATTCTGTGACTATAAATAGCGGCTTTACCCACATCACCGTATTGCTCGACGAGGCTGTAGAGGCTCTCGCGGTGCGTTCTGGTGGCTGCTATCTGGATGGCACATTCGGGCGTGGCGGGCACAGCCGGTTGATACTCCAGCATCTGGGCCCTGATGGCAGGTTGCTAGGGTTCGACAAGGATCCTCAAGCGATTGCCACCGGGCAAGCGCTAGCGGCCGAAGACGGCCGCTTTGTCATTGTGCAGCGCACCTTTGCCGAGCTGGGTTCCGAGCTGCAAAGCCGCGGTCTTGAGGGCAAGGTCAGTGGCATCCTGCTGGACTTGGGCGTGTCGTCGCCGCAACTGGACGACCCCGAGCGCGGCTTCAGCTTCATGAACGACGGCCCCCTGGATATGCGCATGGACCCGAGTCGGGGCATGAGTGCCGCCGAGTTCATCGCCACCGCACCCGTGGAAGAAATAGCCCGGGTCTTCAAGGAATACGGTGAAGAGCGTTATGCCCGGCGCATGGCCGGTGCCGTCGTGGCGCGCCGTGAAGTGCAGCCTTTCGAGCGCACTGGCGATCTGGCGGAAGTGCTCAAGGTCGCCAACCCTGCCTGGGAAAAGGGCAAGAACCCGGCGACCCGTGCGTTCCAGGGCCTGCGTATTCACGTCAACAACGAACTGGGCGATCTGGAAGCCGGTCTTGAAGCGGCCCTTGAAGCCCTGGAAATTGGTGGTCGTCTGGTGGTTATCAGCTTCCACTCGCTGGAAGACCGCATCGTCAAACTGTTCATGCGCAAGCTGGTCAAGGGTGAGGCAGACAATATGCCGCGCAACCTGCCGATCCAGCACAAGGCGTTCGAACCGAAAATTCGTCTGATCGGCAAGGCGCAGTTCGCCTCCGATGAAGAGACCCGTGCCAATCCGCGTTCGCGCAGCGCGGTCATGCGTGTGGCGGAGAAGCTCCGATGAGTCGGCTGTTTCTGAAGCCTTTGCCCACCGGCAGTTTCATTATGCTGCTGTTGTTCATTGCCGTTCTGGTGTCGGCAATCGCTGTTTCCTACAGCGCTCACTGGAACCGGCAACTGCTTAACTCCCTCTATTCCGAACTCAGCGTGCGCGACAAGGCGCAGGCCGAGTGGGGCCGGCTGATTCTCGAGCAGAGCACCTGGACCGCCCACAGCCGTATCGAGCAACTCGCCACTGATCAGTTGAAGATGCGTATCCCCAATGCGGCCGATATCAGGATGGTCGCACCATGATGAAGCTGGAAGGGGCACTCTACCCGTGGCGCTTTCGCGTCGTGGTGGGTCTGCTCACCATCATGGTTGCCGCGATTTCCTGGCGGATCATCGATCTGCAGGTCGTCGACCACACCTTCCTCAAGGAACAGGGTGACGCGCGCAGCGTGCGGCACATTCCCATTCCGGCACACCGTGGCCTGATCACCGACCGCAACGGCGAGCCTCTGGCCGTCAGTACGCCGGTGACTACGCTGTGGGCCAACCCCAAAGAAATGCAGGTGGACAAGTCCAAGTGGCCGGCCCTCGCTGCCGCTCTGGGCCAGGACCTGAAAAGCCTGACCGAGCGCCTGGACAGTCAGGCCAACAAGGAATTCATCTATCTGGTCCGTGGCCTGACCCCGGAGCAGGGCCAGTCGGTCGTTGATCTGAAAGTCCCCGGCGTCTACGCCATCGAAGAGTTCCGTCGCTTCTATCCGGCCGGTGATGTGACCGCCCATATGGTCGGTTTCACCGACCTGGATGACCACGGCCGCGAAGGCGTCGAGCTTGCCTACGATGACTGGCTGGCCGGCGTCCCCGGTCGACGACAGGTTATCAAGGACCGAAAGGGACGCCTTATCAAGGATGTCCAGGTCACCAAAAACGCCAAGGCCGGGAAGACCTTGGCTTTGTCTATTGATCTACGCCTGCAATATCTGGCTACTCGCGAATTACGCAACGCCATCCTCGAGAATGATGCCAAGGCGGGAAGTCTGGTGATCATGGATGTGAAGACCGGTGAAGTCCTGGCGATGGTCAACCAGCCAACCTACAACCCGAACAATCGGCGCACCATGGTCCCGGCGGCCATGCGTAACCGCGCGATCATCGATGTGTTCGAGCCCGGTTCGACCATGAAGCCGATCTCCATGACCGCCGCGCTGGACAGCGGCCGCTGGAAGCCAAGCGACAAGGTCGAGGTCTACCCAGGTACCCTGCAGATCGGCAAATACACCATCCGTGACGTGACCAAGACCGAAGGTCCTGTTCTCGATCTGACCGGCATCCTGATCAACTCCAGTAACGTGGGGATGAGCAAGGTGGCCTTTGATGTGGGTGGTGAGGCGATTTTCCGTGCCATGCAGCGCGTTGGCCTGGGGCAGTACACCGGTCTGGGTTTCCCCGGCGAGCGCGTGGGCAACCTGCCGAACTACCGCGAATGGCGCAAGGCGGAAACCGCGACCCTGTCCTACGGCTACGGTTTGTCGGTAACGGCTCTGCAACTGGTGCACGCCTATGCGGCGCTGGCCAACAATGGCCGTATCGTGCCGTTGACCATTCTCAAGTCCGACGCCCCGCCAACGGCTGTGCAGGCGATTCCGGAAGCAACCGCCAAGACCTTGCAGGGCATGTTGCAGCAGGTGATCGAAGATCCGCGCGGCGTGTATCGCGCCCGTGTGCCGTCGTATCACGTTGCCGGCAAGAGTGGTACCGCGCGTAAGACGTCGGTGGGCACCAAGGGGTATGAAGAGAACGCCTACCGCTCGCTGTTCGCCGGTTTCGGGCCTATGAGCAACCCGCGCTACGCCGTCGTGGTGGTGATCGATGAGCCGAGCAAAGGCGGTTACTTCGGTGGTCTGGTTTCTGCCCCGGTGTTTAGCAAAGTGATGTCGGGCACCCTGCGCCTGATGAACGTTACCCCGGACAACCTGACAGCACAGCCGCAGGAAACGGCCAATGCAGTGCCGGTTCCTGTCAAAGGAGGACGTGGCTGATGTCTCTTAATTTGAATACGCTGTTTCCCCATGCCGAGCGCGATCTGTTGATTCGCGAGCTGGCACTCGACAGCCGCAAGGTGCGCGCCGGTGATCTGTTCCTGGCGATCCCTGGCGGCAAGGTCGATGGTCGCGATCATATCTCCGATGCCCTGAGCCGCGGCGCTGCCGCTGTGGCCTATGAGGCGGCGGGGGCGACTGTGCTGCCGATCACGGATGTGCCATTGATTCCGGTGAGAAATCTGGCGGCCCAACTGTCCGCCGTGGCCGGGCGTTTCTATGGCGACCCGAGCCGCAGCCTCAATCTGGTCGGCGTGACCGGCACCAATGGCAAGACCAGCGTCACCCAGCTGGTTGCCCAGGCTCTGGAGCTGCTTGGCCAGCGTTGCGGTTTGCTCGGCACTTTGGGCAGCGGTTTCCATGGCGCCCTGCAAAGCGGCATGTTGACCACTCCGGACGCCATTTCGGTACAGGCCACGCTTTCTGAATTGAAGAAAGCCGGTGCCCGCGCCGTGGCAATGGAAGTGTCGTCCCATGGTCTGGATCAGGGCCGTGTCGCGGCCCTGGCCTTCGATGTGGCGGTGCTGACCAACCTGTCCCGGGATCATCTGGATTACCACGGCACCATGCAGGCCTATGGCGACGCCAAGGCAAAGCTGTTCGCCTGGCCGAATCTGGCCTGCCGGGTGATCAACCTTGATGATGAGTTCGGTCGCCGCCTGGCTGACGAAGAGCATGAATCGCGGCTTATCACTTACAGCCTGCTGGACCCTGCGGCTTCTCTTTATTGCCGCGATGCGCAGTTCGACGATGACGGCGTGCGCGCCACGCTGGTGACCCGTCATGGCGAGCATTTCTTGCGCAGCACGCTGCTTGGTCGTTTCAACCTGAGCAACGTGCTGGCTGCGGTCGGCGCCTTGTTGGGGATGGATTACGCCCTCGATGAAATTCTTGCGGTATTGCCGAAGCTGGAGGGCCCTGCGGGCCGTATTCAGCGTCTGGGCGGCGGTGCGCAGCCACTGGTCGTGGTCGATTACGCCCACACCCCTGATGCCCTGGAAAAAGTTCTCGAAGCATTGCGTCCCCATGCCAAGGGCCAGCTGTTGTGCCTGTTCGGCTGTGGTGGCGACCGTGATCGCGGCAAGCGTCCGTTGATGGCCGAAGTCGCCGAGCGTCTGGCCGATGGCGTGTTGGTCACCGACGACAACCCACGCAGTGAAGTGCCTGCGGCGATTTTCGACGATATCCGTCCTGGCTTCCTCAATGCCGAAAAAGTCCGTTTTGTCCAAGGCCGTGGCCAGGCCATCGCCGAGCTGATCGCCGCTGCCAGTGCGGGCGATGTGCTGGTATTGGCAGGCAAGGGTCACGAGGACTATCAGGAGATCAACGGCGAGCGCCATGCCTTCTCCGATCTTGAAGAAGCGGCCAAGGCCCTGGCTACATGGGAGGTGGCTCATGCTTAAGCCATTGTTCCTGCACGAACTGATCACCCCTCTGGATGCACGCCTGATCGGCGACGATTGCAGTTTCGACAGCGTCAGCATCGACAGCCGCTCGATCAAACCGGGCCAGCTGTTCGTGGCTCTGACCGGTCCGCGTTTCGATGGTCATGATTATCTGGAGCAGGTAAGCGACAGTGGCGCTGTTGCGGCCCTGGTCGAGCGTGAGATACCTGACGCGCCGCTGCCACAACTGGTGGTGCTGGACACACGCAAGGCTCTGGCCCAGATGGGTGCCCTGAGTCGCAATGCCTTTATTGACCGGCCAGTGGCGGCGGTCACCGGTTCCAGTGGCAAGACCACGGTCAAGGAGATGCTCGCCAGCATCCTGCGCACCCGCGGTCCGGTCCTGGCCACCCGAGGCAACCTCAATAATGAGTTGGGCGTGCCGCTGACGCTGCTCGACCTGAACACTGACTATGCCGCCGCCGTGATCGAACTGGGCGCCTCGCGAGTCGGTGAAATCGCTTTCACTGTCAGCCTGACCCAGCCTCACGTTGCGATCATCACCAATGCCGGGACCGCCCATGTCGGCGAGTTTGGCGGCCCGGACAAGATTGTCGAGGCCAAGGGCGAGATCATCGAAGGGCTCACTGCCACCGGCACCGCCGTGCTCAACCTGGACGACAAGGCCTTCCCGATCTGGAAAGCCCGTGCAGGCAACCGGCCATTGCTGAGTTTCTCTCTGGACAACCCGGCGGCCGACCTGCACGCCAGCGATCTGCATCTGGATCCGCGTGGCTGCCCGGCCTTTACCCTGCACAGCCCTGAAGGCTCGGCAGCGGTACAGCTGAATCTGCTCGGCACCCACAACGTGACCAATGCCATGGCTGCCGCTGCTGCTGCCACCGCATTGGGCGTCAGCCTGAGCGGGATCGTCGAAGGCCTGAACAATGTGCAGCCAGTCAAGGGCCGTACCGTGGCTCAGCTATCCAGCAAAGGGTTGCGGGTCATCGATGACACCTATAACGCCAATCCGACGTCAGTGAACGCCGCCGTCGATATTCTCACCGGTTTTGCCGGGCGTACCGTGCTGGTGCTGGGTGATATCGGTGAGCTGGGCGATTGGGCAGAGCAGGGGCATCACGATGTGGGTGCCTACGCAGCCGGCAAGGTCTCGGCGCTGTACGCCGTTGGTCCGTTGATGGTTCACGCCGTGCGCGCCTTCGGCGAGCATGCGCGCCATTTTGCCAATCAAGCCGACCTGATCGCTGCCCTGGACGCCGAACGGGATCCACAAACAACCATTCTGATCAAGGGTTCGCGCAGCGCTGCGATGGAAAACGTCGTTGCCGCCTTGTGCGCTACCAGCCTGGAGAAACATTAATGCTGCTGCTGTTGGCCGAGTTTTTACAACAGTTCTATAAAGGCTTCGCGGTCTTTCAATACCTGACCCTGCGCGGGATTCTCGGCGTGCTTACGGCATTGTCGCTGTCGCTTTGCCTGGGGCCATGGATGATCCGCGCCTTGCAGAATAAGCAGATCGGTCAATCCGTGCGTAACGACGGGCCGCAGTCTCACTTGTCCAAGTCCGGCACGCCGACCATGGGTGGCGCGCTGATCCTGTCGGCCATCGGCATCAGTACCCTGCTGTGGGCTGATCTGAGCAACCGTTATGTCTGGGTCGTGCTGGCCGTGACCCTGCTGTTCGGCGCCATTGGTTGGGTCGACGACTACCGCAAGGTGATCGAGAAGAACTCCAAGGGGCTGCCGAGCCGCTGGAAATACTTCTGGCAGTCGGTGTTCGGCCTGGCCGCCGCCGTGTTCCTCTATATGACCGCGCAATCGCCGGTGGAAACCACGCTGCTGATCCCGATGCTCAAGGATGTCGGTATTCCCCTGGGCGCGGGTTTCATCGTCCTGACCTATTTCGTCATCGTCGGCTCCAGCAACGCGGTCAACCTGACTGACGGCCTCGACGGCCTGGCCATCATGCCAACGGTCATGGTCGGCGGCGCACTGGGGATCTTCGCCTACCTGTCCGGTAACGTGAAATTCGCCGAGTACCTGCTGATTCCTTATGTACCGGGCGCCGGTGAGCTGATCGTGTTCTGCGGCGCACTGATCGGCGCGGGCCTGGGCTTCCTCTGGTTCAACACCTATCCGGCCCAGGTCTTCATGGGTGACGTTGGTGCCCTGGCCCTGGGCGCTGCACTAGGCACCATCGCCGTGATCGTCCGTCAGGAAATCGTCCTGTTCATCATGGGCGGCGTGTTCGTGATGGAGACCCTGTCAGTCGTGATTCAGGTTGCCTCCTTTAAGCTGACCGGTCGCCGTGTTTTTCGCATGGCGCCCATCCATCACCACTTTGAACTCAAGGGCTGGCCCGAGCCACGCGTGATCGTCCGTTTCTGGATCATCACCGTGATTCTCGTCCTGGTCGGCCTTGCCACGCTGAAGTTGAGGTAGAACGAGTGTCTTTGATCGCGTCTGACCACTTCCGCATCATTGTCGGTCTCGGCAAGAGCGGCATGTCCCTGGTTCGCTTCCTGGCGAACCGGGGCGTGTCGTTTGCCGTGGCCGATACGCGGGAGAATCCGCCGGAGCTGGCGACCTTGCGTCGTGACTATCCGCAGGTGGACGTGCGTTGTGGCGAGCTGGACGTGGAATTCCTCTGCCGCGCCGACGAGTTGTATGTCAGTCCCGGCCTGGCTCTGGCGACGCCGGCCTTGCAGCAAGCGGCAGCGCGGGGCGTGAAAATGTCCGGCGATATCGACCTGTTCGCGCGTAACGCCAAGGCGCCGATCATTGCCATTACCGGCTCTAACGCGAAAAGCACCGTAACCACCCTCGTCGGCGAGATGGCGGCTGCTGCCGGCAAGCGCGTGGCTGTAGGCGGCAACCTGGGCACGCCAGCTCTGGATCTGCTCGACGACGCCGCAGAGCTGTATGTCATGGAGCTGTCCAGCTTCCAGCTGGAAACCACCACTCAGCTCGGTGCTGAAGTGGCCACCGTGCTCAATATCAGCGAAGACCACATGGACCGCTACAGCGGCCTGCCGGCTTATCACCTGGCCAAGCACCGGATTTTCCAGGGCGCGCGGCAAGTGGTGGTCAACCGTCAGGATGCCCTGTCGCGGCCATTGATGACCGAAGGCCAGCCATGCTGGACCTTCGGCCTGAACAAGCCGGACTTCCACGGCTTCGGCCTGCGCGAAGAGAACGGCGAGAAATACCTGGCCTTCCAGTTCGACACCCTGATGCCCGTCAGCGAGCTGAAGATGCGCGGCGCCCACAATCAGGCCAACGCCCTGGCGGCCCTGGCCCTGGGTCATGCCGTGGGACTGCCGATGGATGCCATGCTCGGCAGCCTGCGCGCCTTTACCGGGCTCGAACATCGCTGCCAATGGCTGCGTGAGCGTGAAGGCGTCAGCTACTACAACGATTCCAAAGCCACCAACGTCGGTGCGGCCCTGGCTGCCATCGAAGGTCTGGGGGCCGATATTTCCGGCAAGCTGGTGTTGATCGCCGGTGGCGATGGCAAGGGAGCTGACTTCAGCGGCCTGCGCGCGCCGGTTGCCGCCCATTGCCGCGCCGTGGTCCTGTTGGGTCGTGACGCTGAACGGCTCGCCCAGACCCTGGGTGATGCAGTGCCCCTGATACGCGTGAATAGTCTGGAAGAAGCCGTGCAACGCAGCGCCGAAGTCGCCCAGAGCGGGGACGCCGTGTTGCTGTCGCCTGCCTGCGCCAGCCTGGACATGTTCAAGAATTACGAAGAGCGCGGTCGGTTGTTCGCGCAGGCAGTGGAGGGCTTGGCATGATCCTCGGAGTCATCAAGCCGTATCCGTCGCCGCTGATCAGTGGCCGTGGCATCGATGTCGACTTCCCGATGCTCGCCGGTTGCCTGGCGCTGCTGGGCCTGGGTCTGGTGATGATCACCTCCGCATCGTCGGAAGTGGCCGCCGTGCAATCGGGCAACCCGCTGTACATGATGATCCGTCACCTGATCTATCTGGTGATCGGCCTCGGTGCCTGCGGCGTGACCATGCTGATTCCCGTCGCTACCTGGCAGCGTCTGGGCTGGCTGATGCTCATCGCCGCTTTTGGCCTGCTGTTGATGGTTCTGGTGCCCGGCATCGGCCGTGAGGTCAATGGTTCGATCCGCTGGATCGGCTTTGGTGCGTTTAACGTACAGCCGTCGGAAATCGCCAAGGTGTTCGTGGTGATCTTCCTTGGCGGCTATCTGGTCCGCCGCCAGCAGGAAGTACGCGAGAGCTGGATGGGCTTCTTCAAGCCGTTCATCGTGCTGCTGCCCATGGCCGGTCTGTTGCTGATGGAGCCGGACTTCGGTGCCACCGTTGTAATGATGGGCTCGGCGGCAGCCATGCTGTTCCTTGGCGGTGTCGGCCTGTTCCGCTTCACCCTGATGGTGGTGCTGGCCGTCGGTGCAGTATTCGTCCTGGTACAGGCCCAGCCTTATCGGATGGCGCGTCTGACCACCTTTACCGACCCGTGGGCCGACCAGTTCGGCTCCGGCTACCAACTGACCCAGGCCCTTATCGCGTTCGGTCGCGGCGAGTGGTTCGGCGTGGGCCTCGGTAACAGCGTGCAGAAGCAGTTCTACCTGCCTGAAGCCCACACTGACTTTGTATTCTCCGTGCTGGCCGAGGAGCTGGGTGTGGTCGGCTCCCTGGCCACCGTGGCCCTGTTCGTTTTCGTCAGTATCCGGGGCATGTACATCGGCATGTGGGCCGAGCGCGCCAAACAGTATTTCGCGGCCTATGTCGCCTATGGCCTGTCCTTCCTGTGGATCGGTCAGTTCCTGATCAATATTGGCGTGAACGTCGGCCTGCTGCCGACCAAGGGCCTGACTTTGCCGTTCCTCAGCTACGGCGGCAGTTCCCTGGTGATCTGTTGCGCCAGCCTGGGGTTGTTGCTGCGGATCGAGTGGGAGTCGCGCAACAACATGGGCAGTGAAGAAACCGAGTTCAGCGAAAGTGACTTCGCCGAGGAGCCACCCCATGGACGCTAACGTATTGATCATGGCGGGCGGCACTGGCGGACATGTGTTCCCGGCGCTGGCCTGTGCCCGTGAATTTCAGGCCCGTGGTTACAAGGTGCACTGGCTGGGGACGCCGCGCGGCATCGAAAACGAACTGGTGCCCGGCGCCGGAATCCCCCTGCACCTTATCGACGCCACCGGTTTGCGCGGCAAGGGCAAGCTGTCGCTGTTGAAGGCGCCGTTCATGCTGTTCAAGGCGCTGCAACAGGCGCGCAAGGTCATGCGTGAACTCAAGCCGCAATGTGTCATCGGTTTCGGCGGCTATGTCACCGGCCCCGGCGGCCTGGCGGCGAAGCTGGCGAAGGTGCCATTGGTCATCCACGAGCAGAATGCCGTGGCCGGTACCGCCAACCGTAGTCTGGCTTCGTTTGCCAGCCGCATTTGCGAGGCTTTTCCCAATACCTTCCCGGTCTCGGCGAAGCGCCGTACCACTGGCAACCCGGTGCGTACCGAGCTGTTTTTCGAAACACCCAAGCAAGCCCTGCAAGGTCGCCGCGCGCGCCTGCTGGTACTGGGTGGCAGCCTGGGGGCCGAGCCGTTGAACAAACTGCTGCCTGAAGCCTTGGCCCTGGTCCCTGCGGACCTGCGCCCCGAAGTGTTCCATCAGGCCGGCAAGCAACACGATGGCGTCACCGCCGAGCGTTATCGCGCCGCCGGTGTCGAGGCGCAGGTCGCGCCATTCATCCAGGACATGGCCGAAGCGTATGGCTGGGCCGATCTGGTGGTCTGCCGGGCCGGTGCCCTGACCATCAGCGAACTGGCCGCAGCCGGTCTGCCTTCGTTGCTGATCCCGCTGCCCCATGCGATCGACGACCACCAGTCGCGCAATGCCCAATACCTGGCCCGCGAAGGTGCAGCCTTCGTCATGCCACAAGCGACAACCGGCGCGGCCGAAATGGCGGCGCGCCTGAAAGAGGTTCTGATGCAACCCGAACAACTGAACACCATGGCCCGTACGGCCCGTCGTCTGGCCAAGCCGAACGCCACCAACACTGTCGTCGATACCTGCCTGGAGGTGGTCCATGGTTGAGAATCAACGCGCAATGCCACAGCCGGAAATGCGCCGTATCCGTCGCATCCACTTCGTCGGTATCGGCGGCGTGGGCATGTGCGGGATCGCTGAAGTATTGCTGAACCTGGGTTATGAGGTGTCCGGCTCTGACCTCAAGGCTTCGCCGGTGACCGAGCGTCTGCAGTCCTTCGGTGCCCATATCTTTATCGGTCACCAGGCGGAAAACACCGCGGGTGCCGACGTGCTGGTGGTTTCCAGCGCCGTGAATACGTCCAACCCGGAAGTCGCCAGCGCCCTTGAGCGCCGCATTCCCGTAGTGCCGCGCGCCGAAATGCTCGCCGAGCTGATGCGCTATCGCCACGGCATCGCCGTCGCCGGTACCCATGGCAAGACCACCACCACCAGCCTGATCGCTTCGGTGTTCGCTGCTGGAGGCCTGGATCCGACGTTTGTCATCGGTGGCCGTCTCAACGCCGCCGGTACCAACGCGCAGCTGGGTACCAGCCGCTATCTGATCGCCGAGGCCGATGAAAGCGACGCCAGTTTCCTGCACCTGCAGCCGCTGGTGGCCGTTGTCACCAATATTGACGCCGATCATATGGCGACCTACGAAGGCGACTTCAACAAACTGAAGAAAACCTTCGTCGAATTCCTGCATAACCTGCCGTTCTACGGTCTGGCCGTGGTCTGTATCGATGACCCGGTAGTGCGCGACATCATGCCGTCGGTCAAGCGTCCGATCATGACCTACGGTTTCCATGAAAATGCCGACGTGCGCGCCATCAACGTGCGTCAGGAAGGCATGCAGACGTTCTTCACCGTGCTGCGTCGCGACCGCGAGCCACTGGACGTGTCGGTGAACATGCCGGGCAACCACAACGTCCTGAACTCCCTGGCGACCATTTGCATAGCCACCGACGAAGGCATCAGCGATGAAGCCATCGTTCAGGGCCTGTCGGGCTTCCAGGGTGTCGGCCGACGCTTCCAGGTGTACGGCGAACTGCCGGTCGAAGGCGGCCATGTGATGCTGGTCGACGACTACGGTCACCACCCGCGCGAAGTCGCTGCGGTGATCAACGCCGTACGTGGTGGCTGGCCGGATCGTCGTCTGGTGATGGTCTACCAGCCGCACCGTTTCAGTCGTACCCGTGACCTTTACGACGACTTCGTGCAGGTGCTCAACGACGCCAATGTCCTGCTGTTGATGGAAGTCTATCCGGCGGGCGAAGAGCCCATTCCCGGTGCCGACAGCCGCCAGCTGGCCCACAGCATCCGTCAGCGCGGGCAACTGGACCCGATCTACATCGAGCGTGGCGTCGAGCTGGCGCCACTGGTCAAGCCATTGCTGCGGGCCGGCGACATCCTGCTGTGCCAGGGCGCGGGCGACATTGGTGGTCTGGCGCCGAGCCTGCTGCGCAGCCCGCTGTTCGCGGGTGCCGTGGTTGCGCCGACTGAAGGTAAGTTGAAATGAGCAACGCCGTGCAAGCCGCCTTGATCTCGACCCTTGAACCGAAAAGCTTCGGCCGCGTCGCCGTGCTCTTCGGCGGCAAGAGCTCTGAGCGGCCGGTGTCGTTGAAGTCCGGCAAGGCGGTGCTTGAAGCCCTGCTGAGCGCGGGCGTCGAGGCGTTCGGCATTGATGTCGGCGATGACCTGTTGCAGCGTCTGGCCAGCGAGAAAATCGATCGCGCCTTTATCGTGCTGCACGGTCGTGGCGGCGAAGACGGCACCATGCAGGGCCTGCTGGAGTGCCTGGAGATTCCTTATACCGGCAGCGGTGTACTGGCTTCTGCCCTGGCGATGGACAAGCTGCGCACCAAGCAGGTCTGGCAAAGCCTGGGTCTGCCGACGCCGCGTCATGCCGTGCTGGGCAACGTAAATGACTGTATTTCTGCGGTAGCGGAACTGGGCCTGCCTTTGATCGTCAAACCGGCCCATGAAGGTTCCAGTATTGGTATGGCCAAAGTGACCAGCGCCGACGAATTGATCGCCGCATGGAAAGCCGCCAGCACCTATGATTCGCAAGTTCTGGTCGAACAATGGATTCAAGGTCCGGAGTTCACTGTCGCCTCGCTGCGCGACCAGATCCTGCCGCCGATCGGCCTGGGCACTCCGCACACATTCTACGACTACGACGCCAAGTACCTGGCCTCCGATACTCAGTACCGGATGCCCTGCGGGCTGTCCGTGGAAAAGGAACAGGAACTCATGGACCTGACCGCGCGGGCCTGCGACGCCGTCGGCATTGCCGGCTGGGGCCGCACCGACGTGATGCAGGACGCCGACGGTAAATTCTGGCTGCTGGAAGTGAATACCGTTCCCGGCATGACCGATCACAGTCTGGTTCCCATGGCCGCACGTGCCGTCGGGCTGGATTTCCAGCAACTGGTGTTGGCGATTCTGGCCGACAGTGTTGAGGCGCGAGGTTAAGCATGCACGGCGCGTCGGCTCGTCAACAGCAACCCGCTCCCGGCCGCAAGCCGGTGCCGCGTGGTGCCAGTCGCATGGTGGCCAAGGAGCCACTGTCGGCGCGCATGCCCAAGCCGAGTTTCGGGTTCCTCAAGGGCCTGTTCTGGCCGGTTATGCTGGTGGCGCTGGGCTTTGGTGCCTATGAGGCGGCGCAACGGCTGTTGCCCTATGCCGACCGGCCGATCACCAGGATCAACGTGCAGGGCGATTTGAGTTACATCAGCCAGCAGGCTGTGCAGCAACGTATTGCGCCCTATGTGGCGGCGAGTTTTTTTACCATCGACCTGACCAGCATGCGTACCGAGCTGGAAACCATGCCCTGGATCGCCCATGCCGAAGTGCGTCGCGTGTGGCCCGACCAGGTGGTGATCCGGCTTGAAGAACAACTGCCGGTGGCCCGCTGGGGCGATGGCGCCCTGCTCAACAACCAGGGCCAGGCGTTTGCGCCGCGGGAGTTGGCCAACTACGAGCATCTGCCGCAGTTGTTCGGCCCGCAGCGTGCGCAACAGCAGGTGATGCAGCAGTACCAGGTACTGAGCCAGATGCTGCGTCCGCTGGGCTTCTCGATCGCGCGCCTGGAATTGCGCGAGCGCGGCAGCTGGTTTCTGACCACCGGTGCTGGCAGTTCAGGCCCGGGTATCGAGTTGTTGCTGGGACGAGATCATCTCGTCGAGAAAATGCGCCGTTTTATCGCGATATACGAAAAGACGCTCAAGGAACAGATTACGAATATTGCCCGCATCGACCTGCGTTATTCCAACGGCCTTGCTGTCGGATGGCGTGAGCAGGCAGCGGCTACGACGGACAAACCCGCCGTCGCGAAGAATTGACAAGAGGCAGGACCATGGCAAACGTGCAAAGCGGCAAAATGATCGTCGGACTTGATATCGGTACCTCCAAGGTGGTGGCGCTGGTAGGCGAGGTCGCGGCCGATGGCACGGTGGAAATCGTCGGTATCGGTACGCATCCATCCCGTGGCTTGAAGAAGGGCGTGGTGGTGAACATCGAATCCACCGTGCAATCGATCCAGCGCGCCGTCGAAGAAGCGCAGCTGATGGCCGGTTGCCGGATCCACTCGGCGTTCGTCGGTGTGGCGGGCAACCATATCCGTAGCCTGAATTCCCACGGCATCGTCGCCATCCGCGACCGTGAAGTCAGCGCTGCGGACCTGGAGCGGGTACTCGACGCGGCCCAGGCCGTGGCGATTCCAGCCGATCAGCGCGTGCTGCACACGCTGCCCCAGGACTACGTGATCGACAACCAGGAAGGCGTCCGCGAGCCACTGGGCATGTCGGGCGTGCGTCTGGAAGCCAAGGTCCACGTGGTGACCTGCGCGGTGAACGCTGCGCAGAACATCGAAAAATGCGTGCGCCGCTGCGGCCTGGAAATCGACGACATCATTCTCGAACAACTGGCTTCAGCCTACTCGGTGCTGACCGATGACGAGAAAGAGCTGGGCGTGTGCCTGGTGGACATCGGTGGCGGCACCACCGACATCGCGATCTTCACCGAAGGCGCCATTCGCCACACGGCGGTGATCCCGATTGCCGGTGACCAGGTCACCAATGACATCGCCATGGCCCTGCGTACGCCGACCCAGTACGCCGAAGAAATCAAGATCCGTTACGCCTGCGCCCTGGCCAAGCTGGCCGGTGCCGGTGAAACCATCAAGGTGCCGAGTGTCGGCGACCGTCCGCCGCGCGAGCTGTCGCGTCAGGCCCTGGCCGAGGTGGTCGAGCCGCGTTATGACGAGCTGTTCACCCTGATCCAGGCTGAACTGCGTCGCAGCGGCTACGAAGACCTGATTCCGGCGGGCATCGTGCTGACCGGTGGCACTTCGAAAATGGAAGGCGCGGTCGAACTGGCCGAAGAGATTTTCCATATGCCGGTACGCCTCGGCGTGCCGC
Source organism: Pseudomonas sp. Pseusp88 (assembly GCF_047303955.1). Lineage (NCBI taxonomy): Bacteria > Pseudomonadati > Pseudomonadota > Gammaproteobacteria > Pseudomonadales > Pseudomonadaceae > Pseudomonas > Pseudomonas sp. Pseusp88. Next base: position 84,275 of record NZ_JBGLYM010000016.1, read on the forward strand.
ACAGCGTCAAGGGGCTCGCCGATGTGGTGCGCAACCCGATCTATTCCACAGGTGTCGGCCTGTTGCTGTACGGGCTGCAAAAGCAGTCTGACGGTATTTCCCTGTCCGGCATGAGTCATCACAACAGCGGCGGCTACAGCGATGAGCCCAAGGCGCCGGTGCTGGAACGACTCAAGCGTTGGGTCCAGGGCAACTTCTGATTCAGTTTCAAAGCTTCAAAAGTGGTAGCGGCAGGTAGTAGGCGAAACAACCAGAAAAATGAAAGGAGAGGGAAAATGTTCGAACTCGTAGACAACGTCCCGCAAAGCCCGGTAATCAAGGTTATCGGCGTGGGTGGTGGCGGCGGCAACGCTGTCAACCACATGGTCAAGAGCAACATCGAAGGCGTGGAATTCATCTGCGCCAACACCGATGCTCAAGCCCTGAAAAACATCGGCGCGCGGACCATTCTGCAGTTGGGTACCGGCGTTACCAAGGGTCTGGGTGCAGGTGCAAACCCGGAAGTCGGCCGTCAGGCTGCCATGGAAGACCGCGAGCGCATTGCAGAAGTCCTGCAAGGCACCAACATGGTCTTCATCACCACGGGCATGGGCGGTGGTACCGGTACCGGTGCAGCGCCGATCATCGCCGAAGTGGCCAAGGAAATGGGCATCCTCACCGTTGCGGTGGTGACCCGTCCGTTCCCGTTCGAAGGTCGCAAGCGCATGCAGATCGCCGACGAAGGCATTCGCCTGCTGTCGGAAAGCGTCGACTCGTTGATCACCATCCCCAACGAGAAGCTGCTGACCATCCTCGGTAAAGACGCAAGCCTGCTGTCGGCTTTCGCCAAGGCTGACGATGTATTGGCCGGTGCCGTTCGCGGTATTTCCGACATCATCAAGCGTCCGGGCATGATCAACGTCGACTTCGCTGACGTACGTACTGTCATGAGCGAAATGGGCATGGCCATGATGGGCACTGGCGCCGCCAGCGGTCCTAACCGTGCACGTGAAGCCACAGAAGCCGCCATCCGCAATCCGTTGCTGGAAGACGTCAACCTGCAGGGCGCACGCGGCATCCTGGTCAACATCACTGCCGGTCCTGACCTGTCTCTGGGTGAGTACTCGGACGTGGGTAGCATCATCGAAGCGTTCGCTTCCGAGCACGCCATGGTCAAGGTCGGTACCGTTATCGATCCGGACATGCGTGACGAGTTGCACGTGACTGTGGTTGCCACCGGCCTGGGCGCGAAAATCGAGAAGCCGATGAAGGTCATCGACAACACCATGCAGACCACGCAAGCCGCGTCGGCCCAGCCTGCTGCTCGTCAGGAAGCCGCTTCGGTCAACTATCGCGATCTGGAGCGTCCTACCGTGATGCGTAACCAGGCTCATGCAGGCGCTACCACGGCTGCGAAGATGAACCCGAACGATGACCTGGACTATCTGGACATCCCAGCTTTCCTGCGTCGTCAGGCCGATTGATGAAATGTATCAGGGGTATTCGGGTGATTGGTGTTCAGCAAAGGCCGGGTCTGCTATTATCGCCAGCCTTTGTTGATACCAGTTCGCAACTTGCGCTGAAGCGGCCCATGCCATGATTAAACAACGCACCCTGAAAAATATTATCCGTGCCACAGGTGTCGGCCTGCACTCGGGGGAAAAGGTTTACCTGACCCTCAAACCTGCACCTGTGAATACCGGCATCGTGTTTTGTCGTGCTGACCTCGACCCCGTGGTGCAAATCCCTGCGCGTGCGGAAAATGTCGGTGACACCACGCTGTCGACCACTCTGGTCAGCGGTGATGTCAAAGTCGACACCGTAGAACACTTGCTCTCGGCCATGGCTGGCCTGGGCATCGATAACGCCTACGTCGAACTCTCTGCCTCCGAAGTTCCAATCATGGATGGCAGCGCGGGACCCTTCGTATTCCTGATTCAATCGGCAGGCCTGGAAGAACAGGACGCGCCGAAGAAATTCATCCGGATCCTGCGGGAAGTGTCAGTGGAAGATGGTGCCAAGCGCGCTACTTTCGTGCCTTTCGAAGGTTTCAAGGTGAGTTTCGAGATCGATTTCGATCACCCTGTTTTCAAGGATCGCACCCAAAGTGCGAGCGTGGATTTTTCCAGCACTTCCTTCGTCAAGGAAGTCAGCCGCGCCCGGACCTTCGGGTTCATGAGTGATATCGAGTACCTGCGCAAGCACAACCTCGCACTCGGCGGCAGTGTGGAAAACGCCATCGTTGTAGACAAGGATGGTGTACTCAACGAAGACGGCCTGCGTTACGAGGACGAATTCGTCAAACACAAGATTCTTGATGCCATCGGCGACCTCTACCTGCTGGGCAACAGCCTGATTGGTGAGTTCCGTGGCTTCAAATCGGGGCATGCACTGAACAATCGTCTGCTGCGAACGTTGATCGAGCAGAAAGACGCCTGGGAAGTCGTGACCTTCGAAGATGCCAGTACGGCACCGATTTCTTACATGCGTCCTGTCGCGGCCGTGTAAGACTGCAAGACCCCTCTTTCCTTTTGTTTTTTAAAGGCTGCCTTCGGGCGGCCTTTTTTTATGCCGATAGTTTCTGGTTGTTTCGGTGGGACCGGCTTTAGCCGGGAAGAGGCCGGTACACCCGATAGATACCCATGGGATTGGGATATCGCCTTCCCGGCTAAAGCCGGCCCCACAACAGGAAAACCGCGCTAGGTTCGGGCCTTGGCATGACTGGCCAATCGCTCCAGCGCCGCACGCAATTTCGGATCGCTGATGCCCTCGGCAGTGGCCTGAATGCTTTCTGCGGCGACGCTGGAAAGATCGATAGTATGACCTGCCGCACCCTGGGGGACCGTCGGTGGTTGTACCTTGAACAGGATGCGGTCCAGATTGATGAATTCGTCGAACGCCTGAAGCTGGCGTAACAGACGCTTCTGCTGATAACGCAGGCGGGTGGCCCAGTGGCCGTTGGTTACAATCAGCAACAAGGTGCCTTCGCGCCACGACGCCACGTGGCAATGCTCGCGGGCAGCAGGTTGCAGCTGACTTTCCACCAGACTCTGCAACTGACCGAGGCGCTGGGCATGACGAAAAATGGCTTTTAGCGGCTTGGCTTCGCGCAGCAGCACGGCGGGCAGACGAGCGGAATGAGGTCGAAAAGCCATGGTGCGGCACCTGGAAAAAGCGGGAGCCCATGTTAGCAGAAAGCCCCTGACCTGCTGATTTCGTGGGTTTCGGGATATTTTATCGGTAAATCAATAACGTGCTTTAACCCTCTGATGGGTTGAAGTCCCAAGAAATGACCCTATTGTAGATCTGCCCCGTTACAGCGCTGTGCCAGCATCGTGGAATAACGCCACTTTCCTCACCATCGTTTCCGGGTAGAATACTCGTTCGCATGCGGCCATGATGGCTGCACGGGCGACTCACGGGGCCGCCCTCCATTCCTATGTGTGGAAGATCCTGTCGATATGTTTGCGCCTTTGTTAAAAAAACTTTTTGGAAGCAAGAACGAGCGTGAAGTCAAACGCATGCTCAAGACGGTACAGATCGTCAATGCCTTCGAAGAGCAAATGGTGGCCCTTTCGGACGAGCAACTGCGCGCCAAGACCGAAGAGTTCAAGGCCCGTATAGCCAAAGGCGAGACCCTCGATAACCTCCTTCCTGAAGCCTTCGCTGTCGCGCGGGAAGCGGGCAAGCGTGTCATGGGCATGCGCCACTTCGACGTCCAGTTGATCGGCGGCATGACCCTGCACGAAGGCATGATCGCGGAAATGCGCACCGGTGAGGGCAAGACCCTGGTGGGTACACTGGCGGTCTACCTCAATGCGCTGTCCGGCAAGGGCGTGCATGTGGTCACAGTCAACGACTACCTGGCTCGTCGTGACGCCAACTGGATGCGCCCGCTGTACGAATTCCTTGGCCTGAGCGTCGGCATCGTCTCGCCGTTCCAGCCGCCCGAGGAGAAGCGTGCCGCCTATGCCTCCGATATCACCTACGGTACCAACAACGAATTCGGTTTCGATTACCTGCGCGACAACATGGCCTTTGCCCTGGATGAAAAATTCCAGCGCGAGCTGAATTTCGCCGTGATCGACGAAGTGGACTCGATCCTTATCGACGAAGCCCGTACGCCTTTGATCATCTCCGGCCAGGCCGAAGACAGTTCCAAGCTGTACACCGAGATCAACCGCCTGATCCCGAAACTCGAGCAGCATATCGAGGAAGTGGAAGGCCAGGTCACCAAGGCCGGTCATTACTCCATCGACGAGAAGTCCCGTCAGGTCGAGCTGAACGAAGCCGGTCACCAGTTCATCGAAGAGATGCTGACCGAAGTCGGCTTGCTGGCTGTTGGTGAAAGCCTGTACTCGGCGCACAACCTGGGCCTGCTGACCCACGTCTATGCCGGTCTGCGTGCGCACAAGCTGTTCCACCGCAACGTTGAATACATCGTCCAGGACGGCCAGGTTCTGCTGGTCGACGAGCACACCGGTCGTACCATGCCGGGCCGTCGTCTGTCCGAAGGCCTGCACCAGGCCATCGAAGCCAAGGAAGGTCTGAATATCCAGGCCGAAAGCCAGACCCTGGCCTCGACCACCTTCCAGAACTACTTCCGCCTGTACAACAAGCTGTCCGGCATGACCGGTACGGCCGATACCGAAGCGTTCGAGTTCCACCAGATCTACAGTCTGGCCGTGATGGTCATCCCGCCGAACAAGCCGCTGGCACGCAAGGACTTCAACGACCTCGTCTATCTGACGGCGGACGAGAAGTACGCCGCCATCGTCACCGACATCAAGGCCTGTCTGGCCGAGAACCGTCCGGTACTGGTCGGTACGGCGACCATCGAGACCTCCGAGCACATGTCGCGCCTGCTCAACAGCGAAGGCATCGAGCATAAGGTTCTCAACGCCAAGTTCCACGAAAAGGAAGCCGAGATCATTGCCCAGGCTGGTCGTCCGGGTGCCCTGACCATCGCTACCAACATGGCCGGTCGCGGTACCGACATCCTGTTGGGCGGTAACTGGGAAGTCGAAGTCGCCAACATGGAAGACCCGACCCCGGAGCAGATCGCCCAGGTCAAGGCCGACTGGCAGAAGCGTCATCAGCAGGTCATCGAAGCCGGCGGCCTGCATGTGATCGCCTCCGAGCGTCACGAATCCCGCCGTATCGACAACCAGCTGCGTGGTCGTGCCGGTCGTCAGGGTGACACCGGTTCCAGCCGTTTCTACCTGTCCCTGGAAGACAGCCTGATGCGCATCTTCGCCTCTGACCGGGTGAAGAACTTCATGAAGGCGCTGGGTATGCAATCCGGCGAGGCGATCGAGCACCGCATGGTGACCAACGCCATCGAAAAGGCGCAGCGCAAGGTTGAAGGCCGCAACTTCGATATTCGTAAGCAACTGCTCGAGTTCGATGACGTTTCCAACGAGCAGCGTAAAGTGATCTACCACATGCGTAACAGCCTGCTGGCTGCGACGAACATTGGTGACACCATTGCCGAGTTCCGCGAAGAAGTCCTCAACAGCCTGATCAGCCAGCACATCCCTGAGCAATCGCTGCCCGAGCAGTGGGATATCCCCGGTCTGGAAGCGGCCATCAGCAGCGACTTCGGCGTGAAGCTGCCGGTCCAGCAATGGCTGGACGAAGACGATCACCTGCACGAAGACACCCTGCGCACCAAACTGCTCGATGAGCTGCTGCTGGCCTACAACGAGAAGGAAGAGCAGGCCAGTGCCGAGGCGCTGCGGACCTTCGAGAAGCAGATCCTGCTGCGCGTTCTGGACGACCTGTGGAAAGACCACCTGTCGACCATGGATCACCTGCGCCACGGTATCCACCTGCGTGGTTATGCCCAGAAGAACCCGAAACAGGAATACAAGCGCGAGTCGTTTACCCTGTTCCAGGAATTGCTGGACTCGATCAAGCGCGACACCATCCGTGTCCTGTCCCACGTTCAGGTTCGTCGCGAAGACCCGGCCGAAGAAGAAGCCCGTCTGCGCCGCGAAGCCGAAGAACTGGCCCAACGCATGCAGTTTGAACATGCCGCAGCGCCAGGCCTGGATCAGCCCGAAGCACTGGTGGCGGAAGAGGGCGAGGATGTTGCCGTCGCCGCAGCGCCGGTTCGCAACGACCAGAAACTGGGTCGCAACGAGCTGTGCTGGTGTGGTTCGGGCAAGAAGTTCAAGCACTGTCACGGTCAGATCAGCTAACGTTCTGACTTGGGTCTGTAGTATCCGCGCCGCGACCGGCTTTGCCGTCGCGGCGTTTTTTCATCGATTGCCGTCACTGGACGGCGCCAGCTGATTCTCAAGGAGCGCACTTCATGGCTGTTGGTCTTGGTCCTTTGCCGACACTGCACCCGGTCCCCGGTTTTGAACTTGGCATCGCTTCGGCGGGCATCAAGCGCCCAGGGCGCAAGGACGTCGTGGTCATGCGCTGTGCCGAAGGCTCAAGCGTGGCCGGGGTCTTCACCCTCAATGCGTTCTGCGCAGCCCCGGTGATTCTGGCCAAGCGACGTGTGCAAGGCCCTGTGCGTTATCTGCTGACCAACACCGGCAATGCCAACGCCGGTACCGGCGAGCCGGGCCTGATCGCCGCGACCCGCACCTGCGCCAAACTGGCCGAGCTGACCGGCGTCGATGCCAGTGCCGTACTGCCTTACTCCACGGGTGTAATCGGCGAGCCACTGCCTGTGGAAAAGATCGAAGGCGCCCTGCAAGCGGCCCTCGACGACCTGTCTGTGGATAACTGGGCGGCTGCGGCTACCGGCATCATGACCACCGATACCCTGCCCAAGGGCGCCAGCCGCCAGTTCCAGCATGACGGCGTGACCGTCACTGTGACCGGCATCAGCAAGGGCGCGGGCATGATCCGCCCGAACATGGCGACCATGCTCGGCTACATCGCCACCGACGCCAAAGTCAGCCAGAGCGTGTTGCAGGACCTGATCCGCGACGGCGCCAACAAGTCGTTCAACCGCATCACCATCGACGGCGACACCTCGACCAACGACTGTTGCATGCTGATCGCCACCGGCCAGGCCAAGCTGCCAGAAGTCACCGAAGCCAAGGGCCCGGTCTTCGAAGCCCTGAAAAAGGCCGTTTTCGAAGTGTGCATGGAAGTGGCCCAGGCCATCGTCCGTGACGGTGAAGGCGCGACCAAGTTCGTCACCGTGGAAGTCAACGGCGGCGCCAACCACCAGGAGTGCCTGGACGTCGGCTACACGGTGGCCCACTCGCCACTGATCAAGACCGCGCTGTTCGCCTCCGACCCGAACTGGGGCCGTATCCTCGCCGCCGTCGGCCGTGCCGGCGTGCCGGATCTGGATGTGAGCAAGATCGACGTGTTCCTTGGCGATGTATGTATCGCCCGTCAGGGTTGCCGTGCCACGACCTACACTGAAGAGCAGGGCTCTGCGGTGATGGCCCGGGAAGAAATCACCATCCGTATCGAACTGGGCCGTGGTGATTGCAGCGAAACCATCTGGACCACCGATCTTTCCCACGAATATGTGAAGATCAACGCGGAATACCGCACGTAAAACCGGCTTGACCGGGTAGAGGCGAATACTGTGGTAGCGATTGTGGGAGCGAATTCATTCGCGAAAGCGGCATTCCAGGCGACAACTGTCTATCGGATGTAATGGCCTCATTCGCGAATGAATTCGCTCCCACAGCACCCCCAACCACAATTGGCTCCCACGATTCCCTCCCATGCTCTCTGGAGAACTGCGAATATGAGCCTGCACCTGTTCATCGGCGACAAACGTTACTCCTCATGGTCCCTGCGTCCGTGGCTGGTGCTGGAAATGCTCGGCACTACTTACACCGAGCAGATCATCCGCCTGAATCAGGTCGATACCGCCGAACGCATTCTCGAACATTCACCCTCGGGCAAGGTCCCGGCGCTCAAGTGCGAACACGGCACCATCGTCGACTCCCTGGCGATCGCCGAATACCTGGCCGAGCGCTTCCCTGACGCTGAACTCTGGCCCAGGGACATCGCGGCTCGTGCCCAGGCGCGTTCGGCGGCAGCGCAGATGCACAGCGGCTTCACCAGCCTGCGCTCGAATATGCCCATGGATCTGCGTCATGACGCCGAGCCTGAGTTCATCTCGGTCAATACCCAGGACGATATCGAGCGGATAATTGCTCTGTGGGCCGAGTGCCGCAAAGCGTCCGCTGACAGCGGACCGTTCCTGTTCGGCAAGCCCGGTATTGTCGACGCGTTCTTTGCTCCAGTGGCTGTGCGCCTGCGCAGCTACCATGTGTCGTTGCCTGCGCAGGCGGCGGCCTATGTTGAAACGATCTACCAGTGGCCGGCCTTCAAGCGCTGGCAACAGGCTGCTCTCGAGGAAGGTTAATTGTGAAACGCGTTCATGTAGCGGCGGCGGTTATTCGCGGTGCCGACGGCAGGATTCTTATCGCCCGCCGCGCCGACACCCAGCATCAGGGCGGTCTCTGGGAGTTTCCCGGCGGCAAGGTCGAGGCGGGTGAAGGCGTCAAGGCGGCACTGGCCCGTGAACTCAAGGAAGAGTTGGGTATTGCGGTCAGCAGTGCCCGACCGCTGATCAAGATCCAGCACGACTACCCGGACAAGCAGGTGTTGCTGGATGTCTGGGAGGTCTCCTCCTTCACCGGCGAGCCCCACGGTGCTGAAGGCCAGCCACTGGCCTGGGTCAGCAACCGCGAACTGACCAACTACGACTTCCCGGCGGCGAATCAACCGATTGTCGCCGCTGCGCGCCTGCCATCCGACTATTTGATCACCCCGGACGATCTGGACAACGGCGAGCTGCTGCGCGGTATTCAGAAAGCTGTTGCCGGTGGCATCAAGCTGATCCAGCTGCGCGCGCCAAACCGCTATGACCCGCAATACCGCGATCTGGCAGTGGATGCCGTCGGCCTGTGTGCTGGCAAGGCACAACTGATGCTCAAAGGCCCGCTGGAGTGGCTGGGTGACTTCCCGGCCGCCGGCTGGCACCTCACTGCCGAGCAGCTGCGCAAATACGCCAGTAAGGGCCGTCCGTTCCCTGAAGAGCGCTGGTTGGCAGCGTCCTGCCATAGCGCCGAAGAACTGAGCCTGGCCGAGCAGATGGGGGTGGATTTCGTCACGCTATCGCCGGTCCAACCGACCCAGACCCATCCCGAGGCAGTGCCATTGGGTTGGGAGCTGGCAAGCGAGCTGATTGCCGGGTTCAGCAAGCCGGTATTTCTGCTGGGCGGTGTCGGCCCGGATGAACGCAGCCGTGCGTGGGATAACGGGGCGCAGGGGGTGGCGGGTATCAGGGCCTTCTGGCCCGGAGAGTAATGATATTTTTTGGGAGTAGTCGTTTGAAAATTGTGGAGAATTCATCCGCGAAGGGGCCAGTACATCCAACACATTGGCGGCGTCCGGAATAAAGCTTTCGCGAATGAATTCGCTCCCACAGTAGCGCGTGAACATAGAATTTCCCACAATGCTCCCACCATAGAAGTCTCTATCTAGGGCTTCTTCGCCGCCTCCCACAATATCTCGGCAATCCCCTGACGCCGTGCAATCAGCCGCGCCGCGACGAATAGCAGGTCGGACAGGCGATTGATATAGGCCAGCCCCACCTCGCCCAACGGTTCGACGGCATTGAGCTGCTGACACCGCCTTTCGGCGCCCCGGGCCAGGCTGCGGCAGACGTGAGCCTGGGCGATCAGGCTTGAGCCGCCGGGCAGGATGAAGTTTTCCAGCGGCCCGAGTTCTTCGTTCCACAGATCGATAGCCGCTTCCAGACGCTCGACCTCGGCTTGATTCAGTGCCTGATAGGTCGGCATCGCCAGCTCACCGCCGAGATCGAACAAGCGGTGCTGGCAAGGTTCCAGGACCGTGATCAGCTCACGCAGTCCCGGCAGGGCTTGAGCCTGTTCCGCGAGCCCGGCTAACAACAGACCCAACTGACTGTTGAGCGTATCGACTTCGCCAATGGCCTCGACCCGCGGATGGTCCTTGGCCACCCGGCGACCGTCGCCGAGACCGGTTTCGCCTTTGTCTCCGGTACGTGTGTAAATCTTCGACAAGCGAAAACCCATGTAGCCGACTCCTGTTCAAACCTGAGAAATGATGGCCTGGGGCACGTTGACGGTGCTGCCGGACAGGGGCAGGCGCAAGGTGAAGCAAGTGCCCTGTCCCTGGGTCGACTGCACTTCCATCTGGCCCTTGTGGTTGTTGGTGATAATGAAATACGACACCGACAGGCCCAGCCCGGTGCCCTGGCCGACTTCCTTGGTGGTGAAGAACGGCTCGAAGATGCGCTTGCGCACCTGCTCAGGCATGCCGACGCCGTTGTCCTCGACCTGAATTTCGGCCCACGGCGGATTGAGCCGGGTCCGCATGATGATGCGCCCTGGCTCGCTGTCGTCGTCGCGCTGATGGATCGCCTGGGCGGCGTTCTTGAGCAGGTTGAGCAGCACCTGTTCCAGTTCGTTGGCAGTACCGGGGACCGGGCCCAGCTCGGGGTCGAACTGACGAATGATCGCCTGACCCTTGAAATCGAAACCGATGGCCAGGTCAAAGTCGTTACTGGCGATTTCCACGGCCTGATCGATCAGTGCGGGCAGATCGCAAGGCGCCATTTCGCGATTGCTACGGCGACTGAAACTGAGCATGTGGCTGACGATCTTCGCCGCCCGGCCGCCAGCCTGCTGGATCCCGTCAAGAAGCTTGGGTACCTCGCGACTTTCCAGGTACTGATTGACTGCCTCAAGGGTGATGCCGGTCTGCTCGGCCTGTTCCAGGTTCTTCGGCAGATCCGGGGACAGGCGTCGACGGATGTTCTGCACGTTATGCAGGATCGCCCCCAAGGGGTTGTTGATTTCGTGGGCCATGCCCGCCGCCAGCCCACCCACTGAGAGCATCTTCTCGGACTGCACCATCATTTCTTCCAGGGACAGGCGCTGGGTGATGTCATCGATACGGATCACCACGCCGCGCCCGGCGCCGCCGGTCAGGGGGTAGAAAGTCAGGGCGTAGTGCCGCGGTTCGTCGTTACGAATCCAGGTCACCCGCTCGATCTTGGTCACGCTATGGCTTTCGACCGTGTGTTTGATTTGCGGCAGAAAGGCCTTCATCGGCTCAAAGGCCAGGAAGATTGGCTGATTCAGCGCTTCATCCAGAGGCGTGCCGGAAAGCGCCCCGGCTTCCTGGTTCCACTGCGTGACGTAGAGCTGTTCGTCCAGGGCGATCAGGGCCGAGGGCATGGAGTCGATGATGCTGTTGAGGTAGTTCTGAAAGCCGGTGAGCTTCTTCTCGATCTTGCTGCGAACCTTGACCTCCAGCTCCAGCTTGCGGTTGGTGTGGCGGGTTTCCTCGGCCAGGGCCTGGGCCTGATCAGAGGCGTCCTGCGACTCGTCACGGGCGCGCTTGAGTTGTTGCTCCCGCGCTTCGATGCGCGACAGCATGGTGTTGAACGCTGCGGCCAGGCTGCCGATCTCGTCGTGATTGCCGCGTTCGGCGCGCAGGGCGTAGTTTTCCTCCCGGGTGACCTGACGCGACAGCTCTTCGAGTTGGTAGATCGGCTCGGTGATCAGGCGGCGAATCTGCCGGGCCACGACCAGCCACAACAGCACGCTGAAAATCAGGATGCCGAGGCTGGCGGTGAGAGTGCCGGTATAGAACGCAGTCGGCAATTCACTGCTGGCGACCAGCAGCAGATGCCCCGGCGCTTTGCCGGGACGCGGCACCTGGACCAGTTGGGTACTGCGAAACTCGGTCATGCGCCAGGCTTCAACGTTGTGATAGTGCTCGGGCAGCTTGATCTTGTTGCCTTCCTGCAACTGCGCCAGACGCTCGCCGTTATTGTCGTACAGGGCCGCAGCGCGCAAGGGACTGTAATTGTTCAGCTCCTTGAGCAGGCTTTGCGCGTCTTCGGGCGAATCCAGCGCCTGGCTGGCGAGGCCCGGATTGCTGATCAGGCGACCGATGGTCTGCAACGCCTGGGGCGCCATGGCTTCCTGGGAAATGTAATAGGCGGCACTGATAAAAGTCAGGTTGGCCACCAAGAGAACGGTGGTTAACAAGACCAGCAGGGCGGCCAGAAGCTTCTGGCCGACCGGCAGGTTTTCAAGACGCTGGCGCAATGGCATGAGGCGACGTCACCCACAAGAGAACAAGCAGGCAGGGTAGCGCTGTTCTAGTCAACGCGCACGCCGCGTTGGCCCAGTCGCTCGATCAGGCGCGCCTGCAACAGGTTCAGCCGGGGCAGGGGATAACCCAGGCGTTGCCCTTCTGCACAGGCATGGCCAAGCAGGTAGCGAATTTCCGTGCGGCGGCCGTGGGCGACGTCCTGATACATCGACGAATAGTTGGCGGCGGTGGCCTGGATCACCCGCTGCACCTCGCCGTGCAAGTCCTGGGCAGCTTCAGGCTGGCCGCAGGCCTGCAGCAGGCCGGCGAGTTCATCACACAACGCGCTGACCTCTTCGGGATAGCCCAGCAGGCCGCCATTGTTGCAGTCATGCAGTACCGTCAACGGGTTGATCGCGCAGTTCAGCGCCAGTTTGCGCCACAGGCGGGCGAGGATATTGCAGCTCCACTCGTGAGGGATGCCGGCGTCGCTGAGTTCGTTCAGCCAACGGGGTGCGGCTTGCTCAGTTGGATCGCCGAGCCAGTTATGCCCGCGTCCGGCGAAGACCACCTGCCAGTCCCGTGGACGGAACGCGCCCTCGGTACTTGAAGCAAAGATGCAGCGGGCCCGGGGAAGGGCGGCAGCAACTGCGTCCTGGCTACCGAGGCCGTTCTGCAACAGGATCACCTCGGCGTCCGCTGTCAGGCGGCTGGCGATACTGTGCACGGCAGGCACGGCGTCATAGGCCTTGCAGGCGACTAACAGGCGCCGAATCGGCTCGTCGCTGGCGATGGTTTGCGCGCTGATAGTGATGGGGTGCTCGCGACCGTCCTCGATCAGCGTCAGGTGGCCGCCCTGGGTTTGATAGGCTGCCAGGCGTGCGTCATTGCGCAGCATCAGCCGCACCGGCAAGCCGCCGCGAGCCAGGCGTGCGGCCCATAAACTGCCAAGGCTGCCAATGCCAAGGATATGCCAGATGACTGGCATTAGAGGCTTACTGCACTGAAAGTGAAGGATAAATAGCGAATCGGCATTGCAGGCTCACCGTGAAGCTTTGAAAAGTCTCGTTATACTAACGCCTCTTTTAAATCGCCACATAAGGCGTGCCTGGAACTGAATATCAGGTATGCCCAGTCACTGGAGAAATGACATGCCCTCGTTCGACATAGTGTCCGAGCTGGATAAACACGAAGTCACTAATGCCGTCGATAACGCTATCAAAGAGCTGGATCGTCGCTATGACCTCAAAGGCAAAGGTTCTTTCGAATTCAAGGACCTGACCATCAACCTCACCGCTGAAGCCGACTTTCAGCTGGAAGCGATGATCGAAATCCTCAAGCTGGCCCTGATCAAGCGCAAGATCGATATCAAGTGCCTTGAGGTCAAGGACGCTTTTGCTTCCGGCAAAGTGATGAAGCAGGAAGCTACCCTCAAGGAAGGTATCGATAAAGAACTGGCGAAGAAGATCGTTGCGCATATCAAGGATGCCAAGCTCAAGGTACAGGCTGCCATTCAGGGCGAGCAGGTCCGTGTCACCGGCAAGAAGCGTGATGATTTGCAGGACGCCATCGCCGCCCTGCGTACCCACGAGTTCGGTATGCCCTTGCAGTTCAACAACTTCCGCGACTGATTGGTGGCGGGGAACCTCCTTTGCCCAAGGGCGTCCGAGGCCATGTAAAGCGTTGAAACGATTGGCTGCGGCGGTCGTTTCAACGTTCAGTTTGCGACCCGCAGGAGAAACACGATGGACTTGAGTAATGAAGTGGATCACCTGGTGAAGGTGTCCCAGGCCTGGATTCCCATGGTCATGCAGTACGGCAGCCGCGTGCTGTTGGCCGCTGCGACGCTGATCGTCGGCTGGTGGCTGATCAACAAGCTGACCTCGCGGGTGGGTGCCTTGCTCGCCCTGCGTAATGCTGACCTGGCCCTGCAAGGTTTTATCAGCAGCCTGGCCAATATCATCCTGAAGATACTGCTGATCGTCAGCGTGGCTTCGATGATCGGCATCGAGACAACTTCCTTCGTCGCGGCCATTGGCGCTGCGGGCCTGGCCATCGGCCTGGCGTTGCAGGGCAGCCTGGCGAACTTTGCCGGTGGCGTGCTGATCCTGCTGTTTCGCCCATTCCGCATCGGTGACTGGATCGAAGCCCAAGGGGTAGCGGGGACCGTGGACAGCATCCAGATTTTCCATACGGTGCTGCGTACCGGCGACAACAAGACGGTGATCCTGCCCAACGGCAACCTGTCCAACGGCATCATCACCAACACCAACCGCCAGGCGACCCGCAAGATCAACTTCAACATCAACGTCGATCCGGACAGCGATCTGCGCAAGGGGCTGGACGTGTTGATGGAGATGGCCAAGGACCCGCGGGTACTGGAAGATCCTGCGCCAGCGGCCGTGGTGGCGGCTTTGAATGAGAACTCGGTGACCTTGTCTCTGGGCGTCTGGACCAAGACCGGCGACATGGGCGCGGTCAGCTCGCAGTTCAACGTTGAAGCCCGTGATCGCCTCAAAGAGGCGGGGATCAGTGTTGCGCAGTCGCAGCGGGTGATCCGGATGGTGCAGGAGTAGTAGTTAGCGCAAACCTGTGGGAGCGAATTCATTCGCGAAAGCGATGTTCAGACGATGAAGATGTATCGCCTATACCGGCCCTTCACGAATGAATTCGCTCCCATAAAACTACTCAGGTTGTTCTTCCGCTTGAGCTTCTTCGCGCCGCGTCTCCCGCGCTTCCTTGGCCCACTGCAACAGGATCATCACCAGTGTCGGGACGCCGAGCAGGGCGGTGATCAAAAAGAAGTTGTGGTAGCCGAATTTCTCCACCATTACCCCGGAGTAGCCGCCGATCAGGCGCGGCAACAGCAGCATGATCGAGCTGAGCAGGGCGTATTGGGTGGCCGAGAATTTCAGGTTGGTCAGGCTCGACAGGTAGGCGACGAACGCGGAGGTCGCCAGCCCCGAGCTGAAGTTGTCCAGTGAGATGGCAACGATCAGCATCTTCAGGTTCGGGCCCATGTCGGCCAGCATCAGAAACAGCAGGTTGGTCGCTGCCGAGGTCAGGCCGCCGACGAACAGGATCGGCAGAATGCCGAAGCGTACGATCAACAGGCCGCCGAAGCCTGCGCCGAGCAGGGTCATGATCAGGCCGAAGATCTTGCTGACACTGGCGATCTGATCCTTGGTGAAGCCCTGATCGATATAGAAGACGTTGGCCATGACCCCCATCACCGTATCCGACATGCGATAGGTCGCGATCAGACCCAGCAGCAGGAAAGCCTGCCAGCGGTAACGGAGGATGAAGTCGTTGATCGGCGTCAGCACCGGCGCCAGGCCCTTGCGGCCCAAAGACGACAGGCAGGCGGTGGTCAGAATGATGTAGAGGATCGCCCGCAGAAAGGCGCGGTCTTCCAGCAGCAGGTCCATCCAGCTGTTGCCCTCGAACAGCACGCTGGCGAAGTTGGTGTTGTACAGCTGTGTGCACATCGCCGGTACCGACACCAGCAGGATGATCAGCACGAAAACCGAGGCCAGCTGGTGCATGAAGCCGTAGCGCGCCGCCGACAGCTGGGTGCGCAACGGCACTGGCGATTCGCGCATGACCAGGGTGGTGATCAGCGCCGGCACCATCAACAGACCGAACAGTACATAGGTGCCGGTCCAGGCCGAATGCTTGTAGGCAAAGCCGGTGGAACCGAAGCCTTCAGCGAAATACAGCGCACCGGCCGTCGCCAGCAGGGCCGCGACCCGATAGCCGGACATATAGCTGGCCGCCAGGGCGGCCTGCTGGCTGTCCCCGGCGATTTCCAGGCGATAGGCATCGATGGCGATATCCTGGGTCGCCGAGGAAAAGGCCACGACCACGGCAATGGCGATCAACCACGACAAGTGTTGCTGCGGGTCACAGAAACCCATGCCGATCAAACCGAGAATGATCAGGCTCTGGGACAGCACCAGCCACGAGCGGCGGCGACCCAGCTTGCCTAATAAAGGCAGGCGCCACTGATCCAGCAGCGGGGACCAGACCCACTTGAAGGCGTAGGCCAGGCCAATCAGGCTGGCATAGCCGATGGTTTCGCGTGCCACGCCGGCTTCGCGCAACCAGACTGACAGGGTAGAGAAGACCAACATGTAAGGCATGCCCGCAGCGAAGCCGAGCAGCAGCAGAACGAACGTCGATGGGCTGGCATATGCGGCGAGCGCGGCGCGCCAGGTTTTACGGGGCATGGGCTGAAATCTGCCTCAGGTTACGAAAACAAAGGGCGCACTCTAACCGCTGTGCTCTATCGGGCGCCAGCCATGACGCTGCATATCTACCCGATTGTTCCGGACGGTAATGCCTTCGGCCCGCAAACGCGCGCGTTGCTCGTCGCCGGAGACGCTTCCCAGAGGCAGGCTGATCCGCCCGCCAGCGCCCAGAACCCGGTGCCAGGGCAGGGTCGTGCCGTCGGGCAACTGGCTCAGGGTGCGACCGACATAGCGCGCCGCCCGGCCCAGGCCGGCCAGTTCAGCCAACTGGCCATAACTGACTACTTTGCCCTCGGGGACCTGATGCAGGGTCAAATACAGCGCGTTACGCCGTGCGTCGGCGGGGGAGAGACCGGCGGGGTCCTGAAGGGGCGAAATCGTCTCGCTCACGAGTATTCCTGTGTTTATCGAGATAAATGCGAATAAAACCCATAAGGAACTAGAGAAAAGTCCTACGGTCTGTGCTTACTGTGCCGTAGGTGGTCTCAGATTGCCTCGTTGTCGTCTTCCGGGATGATGCCTTACTTTTCCGCTGACATGAGCCTTGACGCCCTATGTTGTCCAGAACCCTGCTGTGCCTCGCTGTTACCTGCGTTTCCACTCCTCTGCTCGCTGATACCGTCTGGTTGAAGAACGGCGACCGGTTGACCGGTACTATCAAAGTGCTGGACGGCGGCAAGATGATGATCGAAACCTCTTATGGCGGCTCGATTCCCCTGGACTGGAAACAGATCAAGACCCTTGAAAGCGACCAGAAGCTGTTGGTCAAGCAAGGCAAAGCCGACGAGGAAGTCGTCAAGGGACTGAAACCTTCCGACGACGGCAAAGTGATTGTTGCCAACGGTGACGCGCCGCGAACTGTCGAGCTGGCCAGCATCTCGCAGATCATCAAGCCCAAACCGGTTATCACTGACCTGGTATGGAAGGGCAATATCGACGCCGCACTGGATTTCCAGCACGCGGAAAACGATACCGATGATTACAACATCGCCTTCAAGACCACGGCCCGTCATGGCGACTGGCGACACAACGCCAAGGGCGAGTACAACCGCGAGACTCAGGATGATGTGGTCGCCACGGACAACTGGAGCGCCGAATATTCGATCGACCGCTTCCTGACCGAGAAGTTTTTCTGGGATGGCCGTATTACCTACAAGCGCGACAAGATCGAAGACCTGGACCGCCAGCGCACCGTTGGTACGGGTCCTGGCTATCAGTTCTGGGACGACGAGCTGGGTGCGTTCTCCATGACCACGCTGCTCAACCGCACCGACTTCGAATACCGTGATGGCAAGAAGGACAACTTCTATTCCACCACCCTGCGCTGGGACTATAACCGCTACCTGATTGGCAAGAAGTTCGAGTTCTTCACCAACGGCGAGGCCGGCAGACCTCTGAGCGGCGTGGCCAGCTATAGCCTGGATGCCGAAGTGGGCTTGCGCTACAAGGTGACCGACTGGGCTTCGCTCAACCTCAAGGCCGAGAAGAACACCATTAATGGCTCAGACCAGGGCGACCTGGACAAGACCCGCTACACGGCTGGCTTTGGTGTGACCTGGTAAGAACGCGTCATATTCGTTGGAGCGAGGCTTGCCCGCGAACAGGTTGGTACATTCGATACATTTTTATCGTTGGTAATGCCGTATCGCGGGCAAGCCTCGCTCCAACGCTCTGGCGCGCTCCTTCAAGAATGATTAACGTGTACTTCTTTGATCAGGAGTCACTGCATGAGCGCCAAAGCCGCGAGGAATGCCCGGGAGCTGTTGCTCAAGGAATATCGGGGTGCCTTATCCACCCATTCCAAATCCATGCCCGGTTTCCCGTTTGGCTCGGTAGTGCCTTACTGCCTCGATGATCAGGGTCGTCCGCTGATCCTGATCAGCCGTATCGCCCAGCACACCCATAACCTGAAACTCGACCCCAAATGCTCGCTGCTGATTGGTGAGCGGGGCGCCGAGGATGTTCAGTCCGTAGGCCGTATCACCGTGTTGGCCGAGGCTGCGCAGTTGACCGATCCGGCGGCAATAGAAGCGGCAGCCCGGCGTTATGACCGTTATTTCCCCGAATCTGCCGAGTATCACCGCGCCCATGATTTTGATTTCTGGGTGCTGACCCCCGTGCGCTATCGCTATATCGGTGGTTTCGGCGCGATTCACTGGCTCGATGATGTTGCCCTGGCCAATCCCTTTGCCGGTGCGGTCGAAACCGGCATGGTCGAACATATGAATCAGGATCACGCCAAGGCCATTGCTCATTACGTCGAGCTGACCGGCTTGCCCAACGACGAACCGGCGCAGTTGGTCGGCATCGACAGCGAAGGCATGCACTTGCGTATCGGTCAGGGCATCCACTGGTTGGCCTTCGGCCAGGTTTGTAATACGCCGACACAAGTGCGCGAAGCCTTGGTTCAGCTGGCTCGCGCTGAAAAATGGCCCGATCTCGAAGCCCAAGAGGCTTGAATTCACGATCCTGCGACGGCACGTAGGGTCTACTGGAAGACACTCTTCCGTTGAGGAACTAATTCGATGCGCGTTTTTTTGCTGCTCTTTCTGCTGTTTCCGGTGTTGGAGCTGTTTATTTTGGTCAGGGTCGGCATGGCCATAGGCTTCTTTCCGACCTTCCTGCTGGTGGTCGCCACCTCCATGCTTGGCTTGTTCGTCATCCGCGTGGCGGGCTTTGCCACCGCATTGAGCGCCCGTGAAAGCCTGTCCCGTGGTGAGCTGCCTGCCCAGCAGATGCTCGAAGGGCTGATGATTGCGGTCGGTGGTGGCCTGTTGCTGCTGCCGGGCTTTATCAGCGACGTACTGGGCATGATCTGCCTGCTGCCGATCACCCGCCGTCTGCTGGTCGGTACCCTGCGTCGTCGCGCCGAAGCCCAGGCCCAGCGCCAGCGCGCCTTCGCCGAGGATATGCAAAGCCGTGGCGGACCCGCCTACGGTGGCCAGGCCGGTCCTTCGGGGAATATCCATGCCCCGACCCGCGAGCCGGACATCATCGAAGGTGAGTTCGAGCACCGCGACAACAAGTAGTCCCGGCAACGTCTACGCGGCACCCTTCGGGGTGCCGCGTCTGTTTTTACTGCAAAAAAATCTTCGGCCAAGCCTTGTAATGGCATCGCCCGCCCTTATGTATGGGTCACCGCAAGGTTTCTGGCGAATTCGCCGGACCGTATTCTGCGGTTCGCATGGCGAACCGTAACCGGCAAGACCGGATTTTTTAACTCGCTGGTGCCGTTCGCCAGCCGCTCAAAACCATAATTAGGAGATCGACAATGAAGCTTCGTCCTCTGCATGACCGCGTCGTAATCCGTCGCAGCGAAGAAGAATCGAAAACTGCTGGCGGTATCGTTCTGCCGGGTTCGGCTGCTGAAAAGCCAAACCGTGGCGAAATCCTCGCAGTGGGAACCGGCCGCGTTCTGGACAACGGTGAAGTGCGCGCACTGGCCGTGAAAGTTGGCGACAAAGTGGTGTTTGGTCCGTACTCCGGCAGCAACACTGTGAAAGTGGACGGTGAAGACTTGCTGGTGATGAGCGAGAACGAAATCCTCGCTGTCGTCGAAGCTTAAGTAATCCCGCGAATTTCCATACGAACCAAGTATTCAAGGAATAACGATCATGGCTGCTAAAGAAGTTAAATTCGGCGATGCTGGCCGTAAAAAAATGCTGGCTGGTGTTAACGTCCTGGCCGACGCAGTAAAAGCAACACTGGGCCCGAAAGGCCGTAACGTGATCATCGAAAAAAGCTTCGGCGCTCCGCTGATCACCAAAGACGGTGTATCGGTTGCCAAAGAAATCGAACTCAAAGATCGCTTCGAAAACATGGGCGCGCAGCTGGTCAAAGACGTTGCCTCCCGTGCCAACGACGACGCCGGTGACGGTACTACCACTGCTACCGTTCTGGCCCAGGCCATCGTCAACGAAGGCCTGAAAGCCGTCGCTGCCGGCATGAACCCGATGGACCTGAAGCGCGGTATCGACAAGGCGACCATCGCCATCGTTGCCGAGCTGAAGAAGCTGTCCAAGCCATGCACCGACACCAAGGCTATTGCCCAGGTTGGCACCATCTCGGCCAACTCTGACAATTCCATCGGCGACATCATTGCCGAAGCCATGGAAAAAGTGACCAAAGACGGCGTCATCACCGTTGAAGAAGGCACCGGCCTGGAAAACGAACTGTCTGTCGTAGAAGGCATGCAGTTCGACCGTGGCTACCTGTCCCCGTACTTCATCAACAAGCCGGACACCATGGTTGCCGAGCTGGACAGCCCGCTGTTGCTGCTGGTCGATAAAAAGATCTCCAACATCCGCGAAATGCTGCCAGTACTGGAAGCCGTTGCCAAAGCCGGCCGTCCACTGCTGATCATCGCTGAAGACGTCGAAGGCGAAGCCCTGGCGACTCTGGTCGTGAACAACATGCGTGGCATCGTCAAGGTTGCAGCCGTCAAGGCTCCAGGCTTCGGCGACCGTCGCAAGGCAATGCTGCAGGACATCGCTGTCCTGACCGGCGGTACCGTTATCTCCGAAGAGATCGGCCTGAGCCTGGAAAGCACTACCCTGGAGCACCTGGGTAACGCCAAGCGCGTCGTGCTGAACAAAGAAAACACCACCATCATCGACGGTGCTGGCGTTCGTGGCGACATCGACTCGCGTATCGCTCAGATCCGTCAGCAGATCGGTGACACTTCGTCCGACTACGACAAAGAAAAACTGCAAGAGCGTCTGGCCAAGCTGTCCGGCGGCGTTGCAGTGATCAAGGTCGGTGCCGGTTCCGAAGTTGAAATGAAAGAGAAGAAAGCCCGCGTTGAAGACGCCCTGCACGCAACCCGCGCAGCCGTCGAAGAAGGCGTGGTACCTGGCGGTGGCGTAGCACTGGTTCGCTCCCTGCAGGCTATCTCCGAGCTGCGTGGCGACAACGCTGACCAGAACGTCGGTATTGCTCTGCTGCGTCGCGCTGTTGAAGCACCTCTGCGTCAGATCGTTGCCAACTCCGGCGACGAGCCGAGCGTAGTGGTCGACAAGGTCAAGCAAGGCACCGGTAACTTCGGTTACAACGCTGCAAGCGGCGAATACGGCGACATGATCGAAATGGGTATCCTGGACCCGGCCAAAGTGACTCGTTCTGCTCTGCAGGCGGCGTCCTCCATTGCCAGTCTGATGATCACCACCGAAGCGATGATCGCTGACGTGGCTGAAGACAAACCAGCTGGCGGCGGTATGCCAGACATGGGCGGCATGGGTGGCATGGGCGGCATGATGTAAGCCAGCCTTACCCCTATAAAAAACCCCGCCTTGTGCGGGGTTTTTTTTGGCCTGCGCTAATGATGTGATCTCGTTTCAGCGCAAATAATGCATCGTCAGGCAGTAGCTGGTTCAGCCACTGCCTTCGGCGCCGGCCGATACAACACGGCGTAATAAGCTCCCATGCAGATCAGCCAGCAAAACACTGCGGTCCAGACGTTGTGGGAGAAGAAGTGCGCACCCTGCAGCATGCGGCCCACGGAGAACACGGTGCCGAGGCTGAAGGCAAACACGAACCCGGCCCTGGCCCAGCGTGGGCGGCGGTCGCGGAAGATGAAGAACAGGGCGAACAGGGTAAAGCCGGTTGCGGCATGGCCGCCGGGCCAGCAACGGCCGGGCTTATCGGTGTCAGGGCGTTTGCTGAGCAGTTCGCTGTAGACCTCTTTGCCGCCGAACTCTTCCAGGCTCCACGGGCATTGCACTGCTGTCACGGCTTTCATCGGCGTGACGAAACTGGTCGACAGGGCCATCGACAGCACCAGGCAACCCAGCTCCCGGCGCCAGGGCATCAGGCGCTTGACTATAAAGGAGGCGATAAACCCCAGACCGGCGAATACGCCCATGGCGATCACGGCTTGCTTGGCGCGGTCGTGCAGGACGTTTTCCAGGAAATAACTATGCTTGCCGATAAAGTCGTTACCGACCGGGTCATAGGCCAGTTTGGCGATATCCATATCCAGGGAAGTCAGTTCCAGCAGTAGCAGAATAACCGCCGTAATGGCAGGAATGCCCAGGTAGAGCCATAAATTCAACGGACGGGAGTACGGAAGTTCAGAGGCGGTCGACATGGCTGATCCAGCTCGAAGGGGAGAGATGCCCGGCACAAGGGCCGAGGATCGCGCAGTCTGGGCGCCGTACCGTCACCAGACCGTGAACCGATAGTGAAAAAAACGTCAAGTCATCCTGTGCTGGCCCTAGGCGTCGGTTGGCCTTAAGCTGCGCCAGCGAAACTGTATCTGGAGACAATTTCCATGCGAATTCTTCTGGTTGAAGATAACCGCGACATCCTGGCCAACCTGGCGGATTACCTGGGTTTGAAGGGCTACACCGTTGACTGCGCCCAGGATGGGCTGTCCGGTTTACATCTTGCGGCGACCGAGCACTACGACTTGATCGTGCTCGATATCATGCTGCCCGGCATCGATGGCTACACCCTGTGCAAGCGCCTGCGTGAAGACGCGCGCCGGGACACGCCGGTGATCATGCTCACGGCGCGTGACCAGTTGGATGATCGTCTCCAGGGTTTCCGTTCCGGTGCCGATGACTACCTGCTCAAGCCATTTGCCCTGTCGGAACTGGCCGCGCGTATCGAAGCGGTATTGCGTCGTGCCCAGGGCGGTGGCCGCCGGACCTTGCAGGTAGGCGATCTGATCTATGACCTGGACACCCTGGAAGTCACCCGTGAAGGGCGTCTGCTCAAGCTCAACCCGGTCGGCCTCAAGCTGCTGGCGGTGTTGATGCAGAAAAGCCCGCACGTGTTGCGTCGCGAGATTCTTGAAGAAGCTTTGTGGGGGGATGACTGCCCTGACAGCGACAGTCTGCGCAGCCACGTACACCAGTTGCGCCAGGTGATCGACAAGCCGTTCGCCAAGCCGCTGTTGCAGACCGTGCACGGCGTAGGTTACCGCCTGGCCGAGGGCCGGGATGGAGTTTAAGCAGAGCCTTGCCCAGCGCATCATCATTGCTTTTGCCTTGATGAGTGCACTGGTGGCCGGGTCCTTCGCCATGGGGATCGTGGCGACCGTGCATCTGGTCGAGGAGAAACTGATCTCGGCGGGCCTTGGCGGCGACCTCAACCGCATGCTGCTGATGGACAGTGTCAGCGACTGGAGTCACAGGCCGGAGCCCGATCAACTGTTCTATTTCAGCGGCGGCCCCGGCGATTTCGATCTGCCCAAGGATCTGCGCCATCTGGAGCCCGGTTTCCACGAGGTGTTTCGCGGCCCGCTGTCGTACCACGCGATGGTCGAAGTGGTGGATGGCCGCCGTTATGTGTTGTTGCAGGACCAGAGTGATTTCGAAGAGCGCGAACAGGTGTTGTTCGCCGTCGTGTTGGTGGGCTTTGTCCTGGCGTTGGCCCTGGCGGTGTTTCTCGGCTGGATCCTGGCTCGCCGGGTCATGGCGCCCGTGGTGCGGCTGGCGCGGCAGGTCCGTCATCGCGACCAGCTGTTGGGGCTGGCCCCGCCCCTGGCGCCGGATTACGCCTCCGATGAGGTGGGTGAACTGGCGGTGGCCTTCGACGCCACCCTCGGCCGTTTGCGCCAGGCCCTGACCCGCGAGCGCATGTTCACCAGCGATGTCAGCCATGAACTGCGCACGCCTCTCATGGTGCTCGCCAGTTCCTGCGAGCTGCTGCTGGAAAACTCGGCCCTTGATGAACGGGCCCGCGCTCAGGTCGAGCGCATCGCCAGGGCGTGCGAAGAGATGCGCGACCTGGTGCAGACTTTCCTCATGTTGGCTCGGACCCAGCGCGATGACGCGAGCATGACGCCACGGCTCATGGTCGGCCAGGCCGCCGAGCATTTGCTCTCGCTCTGGCGCAAGCCCATCGAGAGCAAAGGCTTGAAGCTGGTGGTCAACACCCATGAAGACGTTTCTCAGGAAAGCTACAACGCCACGTTCCTGTTGGCGGTCATGGGCAACCTGTTGCGCAATGCGTTGCATTACACCGACGAAGGTTTTATCGCCCTGACCCTGCGTAGCAATGGTTTTCTGGTCGAAGACAGCGGCGTGGGTATCCCCGAAGAGAAACGCGAAGCCATGTTCCAACCCTTCGTGCGTGGCAATGAACAGCGCGGCGAGGGCCTTGGTCTGGGTCTGTCACTGGTGCAACGGATCTGCGAAAACCAGGGCTGGACGGTTGAGCTGAGCCCGATGCAGCCCAATGGATGCCGCTTCAGTGTGGTGTTGAAAGCGGACTAAGTAGCGCATTGCCATGGTCTTTGACTTGTAAAGCCTCTGTAAAACCCGGAAATAACCCTGGTCAAGGGCGTACAATTTTTGGCTGTGCAAGATAAAGCTTATCGAAAGCCCGGATGACACGGGCGTCGAACTAAAACTTACCGTGGTACCGCACTCATTGCCCCTGAGGTTGTCAGAACGATCCTTGCAGTATAGCGTGTGTTTATCTACCGACCGCGTCTGCATTCGTTACGACCTGCCGTTCATATCGCAGGGTAAGTGAGTCCTTACACAAGAGGTCAGAGAATGGGCGTGGATGTTGTAGCTGGATCGACAGGTAGCAAAGGCGATCGCTTCAATTACTTCTGGAGTCAGCGCGGCGAGTGGGTGGAAGAGCCCAACGTTCGTCGTGGCGGCGAAAGTGGCGTGCAACGTGTGTTCACTGAAAACGGTCGGCTGATCTACATCAAGCGCCAGACCGGGCATATCTATCGCAGCTGGCTGCATCCATTTGGCCGCCCGACGGTATTGCGCGAGCGCGATGCCCTTGAAGGCCTGCGCCAGCTACAGGTCAATGTGCCGAAGATGATCTTCAGCGGCGCCCGGCGTGATGAAAACCAGCAGTGGCAGGCTTTGTTGGTCACCGCCGCGCTGGATGGCTTCGATGAAATCGAGAATTGGTACGCCGCCGGTGGTCGCGAGCGTTATGGCGAAGTGGTGCACGATCAGATCCTTGCCGAGCTGGCCCAGAACCTGGCACGCATGCACCTGGGGCGCTGGCAGCACAGTTGCCTGTATATCAAGCATGTTTTCGTGCGGGTTACAGGGGAGGGCGAAACCGCCAAAGCCGAGGTCGCCCTGCTCGATCTCGAGAAATGCCGTCGCCGCTGGACTGCCTACGGCGCCGCGCAACACGACATCAAACAACTGCGCCGCCACTCGTCGTTCAAGCCTGCAGACTGGCAGAAGTTCATCTACCTTTACGAAGCAGCGTTTGGCAGCGCTATCAAAGGTTTAGATAGATGAAGCTAGAAATGGCACGAGGTTTGTTTCTGCTGGGGTCTCTGGCGATTACCGCCGTTGCCCTGGCAGCGTGGGAACAGCCTGGTACTAAGATATTGAGCACGGTACACGGCGAAGGTCATTGCCTGTTGCCACGGGTTGCCCAGCATCATGCAGCAGTCAAACCCGATCAGGATTTGCTGCTGTTCATGTTCGGCCTGGCTCAGGGAGCGGGGCCGCAAAATTGAAATCACCTTTAACCTGAAAGGCCCCGCTTGTCGGGGCCTTTCTTTTTCCTGTCGAACCTTTGGCGTTGGAACTGGAACTGTGGGACCGGCTTTAGCCGGGAAGGCAGAGCCATGAGCGATAAAATTTTTCGCCAGTTATATCGCCTTCCCGGCTAAAGCCGGTCCCACCGTAATCGCGTGTCAGGCATATGCCTTTTTTGAGGCGAGCAACGTATACACGCACGGCAACACAAACAGGGTAAACAACGTCCCCACCGACATCCCCGTGGCAATCACCGTACCGATATCGAAGCGGCTCACTGCGCCTGCGCCGCTGGCCAGAATCAGCGGCACCATGCCGAATACCATCGCCGCGGTGGTCATCAGTACCGGCCGCAGGCGAATGGCCGCAGCTTCTTCCACGGCCTGCCGTGGCGACAGACCCTTGTCCCGGCGTAGCTGGTTGGCGAATTCGACGATCAGGATGCCGTGCTTGCTGATCAGCCCGATCAGGGTCACCAGCCCGACCTGGGTATAGATATTCAGGCTCGACAGACCAAGGAACAGCGGGATCAGCGCGCCGCAGATCGACAGCGGCACTGTGACCAGAATCACCAGCGGGTCGCGGAAGCTTTCGAACTGCGCCGCCAGAACCAGGAAAATAATCGCCAGGGCCAGGCCGAAGGTGACCCACAACGCGCTGCCTTCCTGCACCAGCTGGCGCGTAGCACCGGCGTAGTCGTAGGCAAAGCCCGGTGGCGCTTCCTCAATGGCAATCTGGCGCACCGTATCCACGGCTTCGCCCATGCTGACCAGAGGAAAGCCCGAGATGATCGCCGAATTGAGTTGCTGGAACTGATTCAACTGACGCGGCCGGGCGCGGTCGCTGACGGTGATCAGGGTCGACAGCGCCAGCAGCTTGCCTTCGCTGTTCTTCACGTAATAGTTGTTCAGCCATTGTGGGTTGTCCCGGTAAGGCCGTTCCACCTGGGCGATGACCTTGTAGCTGCGCCCATCGATGGTGAAACGATTGATCTCCGCTTCACCCAGCAGCGTCGCCAGGGTGCCGCCCAGATCGGCCATGGACACACCCATCTGCGCGGCCTTGGCCCGGTCAATTTCGATCACCGCTTCCGGCTTGTCATAGGCCAGATCGAGGTCGACGAAGGCGAATTTGCCGGATTCTTCCGCGCGTTTTTTCACCCGCTCGGCCACCTCCAGCAGGGCGGCGTAATCGTTGGGCGTATTGATCACGAACTGGAACGGCAGGCCTTCGCCAGTGCCCGGCAGCGACGGCAGGTTGAAGCCGAATACCTGCAGGCCGGGAATGTCCGCCAGCTTGGCCTGGACCTCGGGCAGGATCTGCATCTGGGTGCGCTGGCGTTCGTTCCAGGGCTTGAGCAGGAAGCCGCCGACGCCGGTCTGTACACCGTTGAAACCATTGATCTGGAACGACGAGTAGTACTCGGGGAAGGCCTTGAATATCTCGAGGAACTGGTCGGTGTAGCGGTTGAGATAGTCCAGGTTAGCGGTCTGCGGTGAGGCCGACATCATGAAAATGATGCCCTGGTCCTCATCCGGCGCCAGTTCCGACTTGGTGAACTTGAGCAGTACCGGGATCAGGCACAGCACGATCACGGCAAACACCATGACCACTGGCCGGGTATTGAGGGTGCCGTGGAGAAGGCGCTGGTAACGGCGTTTGAGTCCTTCGAAGATCATGTCCAGGCGATGGGCCAGCCCGCTGGGGTTGGGATCATGGCGCAACAACAGGGCGCACATCATCGGCGACAGGGTCAGGGCGACAATGCCGGAAATCACCACGGCCCCGGCCAGGGTCAGGGCGAATTCCTTGAACAGGGCACCGGTCAGGCCCTCCAGGAAGCCGATGGGGGCATATACCGCCGCCAGCGTGATGGTCATCGACACCACGGGCATGGCGATCTCCCGCGCCCCTTCCAGCGCGGCGTCGAAGGGCGTCTTGCCTTCTTCGATATGCCGGTGGATGTTCTCGACCACGACGATTGCATCGTCCACCACCAGACCGATGGCCAGCACCATGGCCAGCAGCGTCAGCAGGTTGATCGAGTAGCCCATCAGCTGCATGAAGAACAACACGCCGATCATCGACAGGGGAATGGTGATCACCGGGATCAGCACCGAGCGCAGGGCGCCGAGAAACAGGAACACCACCACGATCACGATCAGTACTGCTTCGATCAGGGTCTTCGTTACTTCGTCTATAGAGGCCTGGATAAACAGCGTGGCATCGTAGGCGATGGACACTTTCAGGTTCGGCGGCAACTGGCTTTCCAGTTCCGGCATGATTCGCCGAACCTCCTTGATCACATCCAGCGGGTTGGAGCTGGGCGTGCCCTTGATGCCGATATAGACCGAAGGTGTACCGTCGAACGAGCTGATGGTGTCGTAGTTTTCCGCGCCCATTTCCACCCGCGCCACGTCACCGAGCAACACCCGGCTGTCACCGGCGGTCTTGAGGGGGATCGCGGCAAAGGCCCCGGCAGACTTGAGGTCGGTGCTGGCGTTGACACTGGTCACCACGTACTCGCCCTTGACCTCGCCTGCCGCCGCCAGGAAGTTGTAGCGGCGCACGGCATCGGTGACGTCGGCGGCGGTGAGGCCGAAACCGGCCAGGCGCACCGGGTCCAGCCACAGGCGCATGGCGAACACCTGGTTGCCGAGGATCTTGGCTTCGGCCATACCCGGCAAGGTCGCCAGTTTTGGTTGGATCACCCGAGACAGGTAGTCGGTGATCTGCGGGTTGTTCAGCTCGGAGCTGTAGAAGCTGACATACATCAGCGCCGAGGCGTCGGCGGCTTCCTTGCTCAGCACCGGGTCTTCGGCGTCCTGGGGCAGCTTGTTCTTGACTTCATTGGCCTTGGCCAGCAGTTCGGTGAACAGACGATCACTGTTGGCACCGATCCGCGCGTAGACCGAGATGATCGAGAAGTTCTGCCGGCTCACCGACGTCATGTAGTCAATGCCCTCGGCGCTGGCCAGGCTTTGTTGCAGCGGCTGGGTGATGTAGCCCTGGATGGTTTCCGCGTTGGCGCCGGGGTAGGCCGTGGTCACGGTGATCAGGGCGTTTTCCATCTGCGGGTACTGGCGGATGGTCAGTTTGCTGAAGGCCTGGAAACCCAGCAGGACGATCAGCAGGCTGATCACGGTGGCCAGCACCGGTCGACGAATGAACGGATCTGTAAAAGCCATGGGGAATTCCTTGATCAGTTCGCGCCGGACGGGCTGTTCTGTGCGGGCTTCAGGGTCTTGTCCGGGCTGACTGCGACATGGGTGCCCTCGTTAAGCTTGAGCTGGCCGCCGCTGACCACTTGCTCCCCGGCCTTGAGGCCCTTGCTGATAATCACGTACCCGTCGCGGTGCTCGCCGGTCTCGACAAAGCGCCGCTCGACTACTGACTGCGACTCGCCCTTGGCGTCTTTCTTTTCCACCACCACGTACACCGAATTGCCGTAGAGCGTGTAGGTAATGGCACCTTCGGGCACGACAACCTGGTTCTTTGCGCCCGGCAGCAGCACCTGGACACTGGCGAACATGCCCGGCAGCAGCTTGCTGTCGGGGTTGGGCAGGGTGGCGCGGATCAGCACGTTGCGCGTGGCGTCGTCGACCCTGGGATTGATGGCGCTGATCTTTGCATCGAAGGTCTGTTGCGGGTAGGCGGCGACGCTGATCTGCGCGACCTGGCCGACAGCCAGTTTCGGCAGGGTCTGCTCCGGCACGTTGAAGTCGACGTAGAGGCTGCTCAAGTCCTGCAAGGTGGCGATGACTTTGCCGCTGGCCAGATAGTCGCCGACATCCACCTGACGGATACCGATGGTGCCGCTGAACGGCGCGAGGATGCGCTTTTTCGCCAGTGAGGCATTGAGCTGGGCGACGGTGGCGCTGGCTTTTTTCAGTTGGGCGGCAAGCTTGTCGAAATCGCCTTTGGAGATGGCCTGGTCACCCACCAGTTTGCTGCCGCGCCCATGTTCGACCTGGGCCAGGCCAAGGTCGGCCTCGGCGGTGCCGAGCAGGGCTTTTTCGACGTCGCTGTCCAGTTGCAGCAGCGGTTGACCGGCCTTGACCTGTTGGCCCGACTCGAACAATACGGCTTTGACCGTGCCGGCGATCTCGAGGCTCAGGTCCACGCCTTGCAGGGCCTTGAGGCTGCCGATGGCGGGCAAACGACTCTGCCAGGGCTGTTCAGCCGCGACGGCTACCGGTACGGCAACGGCGGGTTTGGGTGCTGAGAACTGCTGGATCTGTTGGTAAATCGACCAGGCTTTATAGCCTGCGAGTAACAGCACAACGAGCAGCACCACGCCCAGCATGATCAGCATCCGGCGACGCAACATATCCATTTCCTTGGAGAGACTGTGAAACAGCCGAGTACCTTAGTCCTGGCGCTGTTTTGGTGCAGCATGGCTGTATTGCCAAATATTACGCCATAGCCCGTAGGTTTGACTCAGACCAGATGCAGATGGTTGTCCCACAGACCTGCCGGCAAATCCAGCGGCTTGGGCAGCAGCTCGCTTTCGCGGCAGTCATAGAAACGGCAGCGGCCCTGGCCTGAGGTCACGACAAAGCCGTCGGTCACCGCACCGACCCCGGCGCAATCGGGCAGGGCCGCGTCCAGACGCAGCGCGCCACTGTCCAGATCCCAGATAAAGAAGCGATTGCCCCGTGGTGCGGTGAGTGCGACGAGCCGCAAATCGCTGTGCACGGCCACGCTGGCGGTGTAATGGCCCATGGCGGCCAGTTGTTGATCCTCGACTGGAAACGCCTGGAACGGTTGCCCAGGACGCTTGATTGCCAACAGCTCGGAACGCTCATGGGCATCGCCCATGAACTGCTGCCCGGCGACGATGGTGCCGTCACTGGCAATGCCCAGATGGCGCACGCTGTTCATCTGCTGGGCCAGGGTTTCCTTGCTCAGCAGCGTACCGTCGCGCTGCATCAGCACCAGACTGGGCTGCATGGCGTTGAGATTCATCTCCACACGACTTTCGGCCTCGGTACGGATACCGCCGTTGGCCACCACCAGGGTTTCGCCGTCCGGCATCCACGACACCTGATGCGGGCCGATGCCGTGGGTCGAGATCTCGCCGCTATGCACCAGGCGTTCATTGACGAAGCGGTACACACCCAGTAATCCGCGGCCGGGATCGCGGGTGTCGTTCTCGGTGGCGTATAGCCATTCGCCGCCTCGGTGAATCACCGCATGGCCGTAAAAATGCCGGTTCGGTTGCGAGGTGATGGTCTGTAGCAGCCGCCCATCACGCAGATCGATCAGATAGCTTTCGGTGCCCGGACGACGGGCGACGAACAACGCCAGATTGAGCGTCGGGTGATTGATGATGTCGTGGCAGCGCTGGGCGACTCGAGTGGCGAAGACCTGCTTGCCATCGAGGCGATAACCCACGGCATAATGCTGGCCATCGCTGTCATCCCGGGCGGAGAGTAGCAGCGGATCCTGGCCTGTTTGCCGAAACAGGGTCCAGCCCCCCAGCGTACAGGCGCTGAGAAGCAGGCTGCCGAGGGCGAGTGCCT
The DNA here is from genome assembly GCF_047303955.1 of Pseudomonas sp. Pseusp88. Taxonomy (NCBI): domain Bacteria; kingdom Pseudomonadati; phylum Pseudomonadota; class Gammaproteobacteria; order Pseudomonadales; family Pseudomonadaceae; genus Pseudomonas; species Pseudomonas sp. Pseusp88. The sequence continues at coordinate 115,583 of NZ_JBGLYM010000016.1, forward strand.
GGCGTCGCAACATCATCGGATACCTCGATCAGTCGCCATCGTTGGCGTTGAAACCCAGTTGGATGCCCAATGCCTTGGCCAGTTCGCCTTCATGCAGACGATGCACGGCGTTGAGGCTGTCGTAGACCGCATTAAGCTGTTGGCGACCAGTGTCGCTGGCCAACAGGTCGACCAGGGGCAGTGTCAGCCCGGTCAGCAGTTTGTGGCTATTGGCATAAGCGGCGTCGATCTTCTCGGCCAGGGCTTTCTGCCCGGCGGGCAACAGGCCGCGCAGGCCCTTGTTGTCGACCCCGACCCAGACGGTCTCGGCGCCGCTGAGGCTGGCTTCCAGGCTGCTGATCGACGCATTGCTGCGCCAGCTCTCGGCCTGGAACGGCTGGGCAATGCCCTTGGTCTGGCGACCCAGAGGCGTGCCGAGCTTTTTCTTCAGGCTATCCAGTGCCGTGACCTGCACCCGCAGCAACTCGGCAATGGCTTCGTGGGAATCGGCGTAGCGCGGGTTGGGGAATTTACTCAACTGCGCCAGCATGCCATCGGTACTGTTCCAGCTGCCAAGGATTTCCTCGGCCAGGGCTTTCTGACGTTCGCCAATGGCTTGCAGCAGCGGGCAATAGCGGGCTTTCTGTTCGGCCGAGGCCATGTCAATCCCTGCATCGAACAGGATGTATTCGTAGGCCGACAGGCCCTGCACGACGACGCTGGACTTGACCAGCTCCTCGGTACTGACCTGGGGCTTGGCGGCCAGCAGTTGTTCGACCTGACGGCCGACCAGGTTCTTTTTGTCCGGCCAGAACTGCACTTGCCAGGCTCGATTGCCCTCGGCCAGCGGGCCGATCAGCAAGGGTTGCAGCTCGGCCCAGGTTTTCTGCGCGTGGAGGAAGTCAGCGCGGGCGGTCTGCAAGTCGACCTTGCCCTGGCAGAACCCATGGGCGCTGAGGGCCAGCTTGCGGTCCGCCTCGACCCAGCGACTGTAGGTCGGCAGGATCACCTGCTTGGCGATGGCTGCCGAAGTGACGGCCTGTGGGTCTGCCGGCGAACAGGCACCCAGCGCCAGGGCGGCGAGGCTGGTGAATAACAGTTTGGGGCGGAACATGTCCGGCTCCTATCAAAGAAGAAAAATCATAATGAATTGAGAAAGGCCAGCAGCGCTTGACGTTGCTGGGCATCGAAGGCCAGTACCTGGCGTTGTGCCGCCTGGGCTTCGCCGCCGTGCCAGATGATCGCTTCCATGAGGTTGCGGGCGCGGCCATCGTGGAGAAACTGGGTGTGGCCGCTGACCGCCTGGGTCAGGCCGATGCCCCACAGCGGCGGCGTGCGCCATTCGCGTCCGCTGGCCTGGAATTCACTGCGGTTATCGGCCAGCTCAGGGCCCATGTCATGCAGCAGCAGATCGGTGTAGGGGCGGATGGTCTGATTGGCCAGCTCCGGCTCGGCGGCGTCGGCGCGGGTGGTGTATTGCGCAACGTGGCAACCCTGGCAACCGGCCTGATAGAACAGGTTCTTGCCCTTGAGCACTTCGGCGTCACCGACATTGCGCCGCGCCGGTACGGCCAGGTTGCGGCTGTAGAACAGCACCAGGCGCAGGATATTGTCGCTGACCTCGGGCTCGCCATTGGGGCCATTGCCATTGGGTGTGTTGCGGCAGTCAATCTGCACTGTCGTGCAATCGTCGCTTCTGTTCAGGGACGTGGTCAGGCCCATATCGCCAGCGAAGGCGTGGACATTCTGCTGATTCAGGGTCGGTTGCCCGGCCTTCCAGCCAAAACGGCCGAGGACGACCTTTTGCAGGGCGTCATCCCACACCCAGTTGGCGCGTCCGGAGATGCCATCGCCGTCCTGATCGTCCGGGTCGGCATTGTCGAGAATCGCCCTATTGGGGATCGCTTCGAGCAGACCGAGGCCGATCATCGGCGGAGCAATCCGCGCCGAGGCTCGGGTTTCGGGATGCATCGGACCGTAGCCCAGTTGGGTGATTTGTAACGTCGGTTCGCGCAGCTCGATATGGCTGCCATCGCGGAAAGCAACGCGCAGGTAGTCGTATTCCACTCGCACCCGACCTTCGGGGGCTACGCCGGGGATGGCCATGTCCTGTAGCTGCGTGCCATAGCTCGGTTCAGGCAGCACACCGGTACGCTTGATCAGCTCGGCCTGGGCCGGGTCGTCGGGAATCGACAGGCGCACCAGCATCGACACAGCATTATCGGCGCCATTCTCGGGCGGGTGACCGCGACCATCCTTGATGTGGCAGTTCTGGCAGGCATTGGTATTGAACAGCGGGCCGAGACCATCACGGGCAGTGGTAGTGGAGGGGGCGATCACCCAGGGGCTGCGGAAGAAACTGTTGCCGACGCTGAAGTCCAGGCGCCGGGTAGGAGAGAGGTTGGCCGACGGCAGGGAGAAGGCATTCTGATCCTGTTTGTTGACGGTCGTGCGGCCACCCGACAACGCCTCCCCCGGCTCGGCCTGGGTAAAGCGTGGGGCGTCATCGCATGCACTCAGGGCCATGGCCGAGAACAGGACAAATGAAAGGCGCAACCGCATGGTCATACAGGTTCTGCAACACCGGAAATTGGGGCGAGCAAGCTTATCAGCCAATAAGAGCAGTTATCGTTTGAAAGGGGGGTGTGGAAATGGCTTGTAACGATTTGTCTGGGAGGAGCCATATCATCTGCAGGAGTGCGATTGTAGGAGCGAATTCATTCGCGAAAGGTTTCATTCAAGCGACGGAAATATGTCGGATGTACTGGCCTCTTCGCGAATGAATTCGCTCCCACATATGTTGCAATCAGATGGATCAGAACTTGTGATCAGCGTTATCCGGGTTCAGGTCGCTGATGCCCAGCTTGCCCGCAGCCTGTTCGATGGCGCCGGTCTGTTTGACCAGGGAAGCGATGGCGTCGCGCACGATCTGGTTGCCCTCGGTGTTGCCTGCTGCGATCAACTGATCGAAGTGCTCGCCCTTGTTGGCGCGGTCGACCAGGACCTGCATCCTGGCCTGGGTGGCTTGCAGGTCGGCGCGCAATGCGGCATCGGTGGCTGGATCGGCCTTGGCCACCAGGGACGACAGGCTCGGCCCGCTGAGCTTGGTGCCGTCGATGCGGGTGTACTCGCCCAGATAGACGTTCTGGATGCCCTTGGCGTTATAAAAGTGCGAGTTGTGGGTGTTGTCGCTGAAGCAGTCGTGTTCGTCTTCGCTGGAGTTGGCTTCCAGTGCGACTTTCATCCGTTCGCCCGCCAGTTCGCCCAGGGACAGGCTGCCCATGCCGAAGAACATCTTGCGCAGGCCGCTTTCACCGGACTCGGCTTCAAGTGTGGCGCGGTAGTTGTCGGCCACCCCCGGCTTCCAGTTGTTGACCATCTGTTCGAGGTCGCTGACCAGCAGGTCGGTAACGGCTTTCAGGTAGGCGCGACGGCGGTCGTTATGGCCGCCGGTGCCGCCAGTGCCCTCGACGTAGTCCGAGGCCGGACGTTCGCCGGCACCGGCGGCATTGCCGTGCAGGTCCTGGCCCCACAGCAGGAATTCGATGGCGTGGTAGCCGGTGGCGACGTTGGCTTCGGAGCCGCCCAGTTCGTTGAGACTGGCGAGTTTCTCCGGCGTCAGCTCCTTGACGTCGACCTTGTCTTCGCCGATCTGGATTTCCGTATTGGCGATGATATTGGCGGTGGCGCCAGGGTTGCCCAGGGCGTGCTGATAGTCCTTGGCCACGTAGTCGATCAGGCCTTCGTCCAGGGGCCAGGCGTTCACCTGGCCTTCCCAGTCGTCAATGATGGTATTGCCGAAGCGGAAGACTTCGCTCTGCATGTAGGGCACCCGCGCCGCCAGCCAGGCCTCGCGTGCGGCCTTGAGCGTGGTGTCGTCGGGGTGGGCGAGGAAGGTGTCGACGGCGGTACGCAGGGTCTTGGCGCTGGCTTCGGCGTCGCTGAACACGGCGAAGACCATACCGGCATAGTTGGCGACCACTGCCTTGGCGGCGGCATCGTTGGTCTGGCTGGCGGCAGGGGCTGCTGCGGCGGCTGGCGCCGCAGGTGCAGCGGCAGGCGCCGGAGCAGGTGCGGCAGCGGGCGTCGGGGCGGCTGGAGCGGCGGCTTTATCCTTGCCTTCGCCACATCCAGCGAGGGAAACAGCGATGGCCAGCAGACTGGCCGTGGCCAGAGGCATACGAATCATGACGGAATCCTGCGTCGAGAAAGTTGAAGGCGCGGGGCGCCGAAAAAAGCTGCGACATAATGCGAAAGATTTGCATTCTGTGTAAAGGCGAAAGGCCGCCAGGGAAGGGGTATCGCGGGGCGGGGTTGTAACAAGTGATTTCGATGACAGACGAGGAGGTAGATATTTCAGGTGGTGCAAACCTTGTGGGAGCGGATTTATCCGCGAAGAGGGACTTACGGACGATACAAATGCGTCGAGTGTAGTGGCCTCTTCGCGAATGAATTCGCTCCCACAGAATTCGCTCCCACAATGTGTTCGCAAACCCTGTCTACAGGATCGCGGCGTTGGTCCGTTGCGCCTGTTTCAGGTACGCCAGCAGTTCACGGGCAGGCAAAGGCTTGCTGTAGAAGTAGCCCTGACCTTCGTGGCAGCCCTCGGCGATGATGTAGTTTTCCTGCTCAATGGTCTCCACGCCCTCGGCGATGACCTGCATGCCCAGGCTTTTGCCCAGTTGGATAATGGCGCGCACGATGGTGGCGTCATCGTCGTCGTCCATCAGATCCTGCACGAAGCTCTTGTCGATCTTGATCTTGTCCAGCGGCAGGCTTTTGAGATAGCTCAGGGACGAGTAGCCGGTGCCGAAGTCATCGATGGCGATCAGTGCACCGGAGCGGCGCAGGCTGAGCAGATGCTGGGCCGCGGTGCTGATGTCTTCCATCAGGCCGGTTTCGGTCACTTCCAGTTCAAGGCTGCGTGGGGGCAGGCGGTAGATCTGCAATAGGTTATTCACTACCCGTGGCAGTTCGGAGTGGTGCAACTGCACCGTGGACAGGTTGACCGCCATGCGCAGGTCGCTGAAGCCCTGATCGTGCCATTCACGCAGTTGGCGGCAGGCCTGGTCCAGCACCCACTCGCCGATGGCGATGATAGTGCCGTTCTGTTCCGCCAGGGGGATGAAAAGGTCCGGGGGGACCAGACCGTGTTCCGGATGCTGCCAGCGAATCAGTGCTTCAACCCCGACGACGCGATGATCGCGATAGCTGACCTGAGGTTGATAGACCAGATACAACTGGTTGCGGGGCATGGCTTCGCGCAGGTCTTTTTCCAGTTCGCGGCGGCGGCGCATTTCGCTGTCGACGCTGGCGATATAGAACTGATACCGATTGCGCGAGCGCGACTTGGCCAGGGTCATGGTCTGTTCGGCTTTTTGCAGCAGCTTCTCGGTACTGTCGCCGTCTTCGGGGAACAGGGTGATACCGATGGTCGCGCGCAGGCGGATTTCCTGCTGATCCAGGGCGAACGGTGCTTCCAGATCATCGAGGATATTCTGCGCCAGCTCGGCAGCTTCGTACGGTTGTTCGATATCGGCCTGGACCAGCGCGAACTGGTCGCCGCCCAGTCGTGCCAAGGCACCGAGACGGCCGCTGTGACCGCGCAGGCGATCGGCCAGGGCCAGCAGCAATTGGTCGCCGGTCTGATAGCTGAACTGCTCGTTGATGCCCTTGAAGTCATCCAGGCCGACACAGATCACCGCGACCCGACGTTGCAGGCGCCCGGCATCAACCAGAATCTTGTCCAGTTGCTGTTGCAACTGCTGACGATTGGGCAGGCCGGTGAGGAAGTCGTACTGGGCCATGCGCAGCAGGCTGTTTTCCGCTTCGTGGCGCAGATGGGTGTTGCGTTCGATGGACGCCAGCAATTGGTTGGCCGTGCTCACCCAGATACCCAGTTCGTTTTTCTCGTGGCCTTCAAGCACCGGTAACTGATGTTCGCTGGGACGATCCGGGTTGATATTGGTCAGGTGCTCGATGATTTTCGACAGGGGCTTGGTCAGCAGCCAGTGATAGACCAGGTACAGCACCAGACCCATGGCCAGGGCGCGCAGCACACCGGCAACGAAAATGATGAAGGAATTGATGATGAAGCCTTCGCCGTACGTGGCGGTGTCGAGGGTAATGCGCAGGTCACCGTAATACTCACTGTAGGGGCTGCGGCCTACCAGCTGGGTGGTGAAGCTACGTTCCTGGCCGAGGATCAGGTCGGTCAGCCAGCGGGTCGAGGACGTCTTGAGGGCCCGTTCCTTTTCCGCCAGCAAGGTTTCATTGGGGTGGCCGATGGAGGCCATGCGCACGGCGTCGTCCTGGAACAGACCTTCGATCACCTGCATGCCCATTTCGCGGTCAAGGCTGTATACCGCTTGCGTGGAAGGGTCACGGAACATGTCAAGGATGCGCTCGGCATCGCTGGCCACGGCCTGACGAGTCTTGTATGCGTCGAACACGATTTGCGCACAGCTGAGAACGACACCGACGATCAGCGCCGAAAGCAATACCACGCGCAACATCTTCACAGACAAGCTGTTCTTGAGTTCCAGCTTCAAATGGCTATTCCTTCAATCCGTGCTGGGAGCGTGTGACCCTTTTACACCTTACTTCAGAACAGCAAGAACCGGACCCGAACACGCGCGTATCGCCCTATGACCGCATGCCGATGCCGATTTTTTGCTCGCCGCCCTTGGGCCAGGGTCAGGCTATTGCCGTTGTATCGGATAGTACAGCCGTGAACTTGAGCAATTTTTAATAAAAGCAAGTGGGTGATATTAGTCTGCTATCGCCTTCTGACAATACCCAAAGTATGACCGCCAGGCGAAAAAAAACCCGGCAAGCCGGGTTTTTTGTCTGGAGCGTCGATCAAGCGGTGAAGGTTTTGCCTTCGAACTGCTCGGCAACGAACTTCCAGTTAACCAGGTTCCAGAACGCTTCAACGTATTTTGGACGCAGGTTACGGTAGTCGATGTAGTAGGCGTGTTCCCAGACATCGCAGGTCAGCAGCGGAGTGTCGCCGCCGGTCAGCGGGTTGCCTGCGCCGATGGTGCTGGCCAGGGCCAGGGAACCGTCAGCCTTTTTCACCAGCCAGCCCCAACCGGAACCGAAGGTACCGATGGACGTCTTGCTGAACTCTTCCTTGAACTTGTCGAAGGAGCCGAAGGCTGCATTGATTGCATCAGCCAGGGCGCCAGTCGGCTGGCCACCGGCGTTTGGTGCCAGGCAGTTCCAGTAGAAGGTGTGGTTCCAGACCTGAGCGGCGTTGTTGAAGATACCGCCCGAAGAAGTCTTGACGATTTCTTCCAGAGTCTTGCCTTCGAACTCGGTGCCAGGCACCAGGTTGTTCAGGTTCACGACGTAGGTGTTGTGGTGCTTGTCGTGGTGATACTCCAGGGTTTCCTTGGAGATGTGCGGAGCCAATGCATCGTGCGCGTATGGCAGCGGCGGCAGTTCAAAAGCCATGGTAATTCTCCTAATCAGGTCAGTTGCGGTGAGCGCAAGGCCGATCACGGGCGGCCAGACAGAACATGCGCCGGGGAGTTTGTACTCTTTGCGGCGCAGACCCGGGATCATAGCACCGGCCCTGCCTGTTAACCACGCAACAACTGTGTGGGATAGAGGTTCCAGAGCCTTTGCGCCGGTTGTCGGAGGATCCTGGCTGCGCGGCTGAGTCCTGTAGGGGGCAATTGCTGCGTCCCTGCCATCGCACCTTGGCACAGCAAACATGATCTGTAGGAGCTGCCGAAGGCTGCGAAGGCAATGTATCAGGCAGACCCATTCGCAACCTTCGGCAGCTCTTACGGAAATTTCATATATTTCATTTGGTTATGAATTCTAGGCGCTGCGAATCAGCTGCAAAGCGACACTGAACATCATCACCGCGACCAACAGATCCAACAGACGCCAGGTGGCCGGGCGTGACAGCCAGGGCGCCAGCCAGGCGGCGCCGATCGCCAGGGCCGAGAACCATAGCAGCGAAGCGCTCGCGGCACCGACCACATAGGCGCCGGGCACAGTCTGCTGGGCGCCGAGGGAGCCGATCAGCAGCACCGTGTCCAGGTAGACGTGGGGGTTGAGCAAGGTCACAGCCAAGGCGCTGAGCAGCACGGCCCGACGCGAACGCAGCCCGGTACTTTCGCCCTGTTGCAGGCTCTGCCGGGAGCAGGCGCGGCGCAGCGCCTGAATGCCGTACCAGAGCAGAAACACCACGCCGCCCCAGCGCGCCACCGCCAGCAGGGTCGGGTTATGGGCCAGCACATTGGCCAGGCCGAAGACCCCGGCGGCGACCAGAATGGCATCGCAGGCAATGCACAACATCGCCACCGGCAAGTGATGCTCGCGGCGCAGGCTCTGGGCCAGAACAAAGGCATTCTGAGTGCCAATGGCCATGATCAGTCCGGCGGCGACCAGCAGGCCGTTGAGGTAGCTTTGCCACATGGTGATAACTCCAATTGAACCGGGATCAGGCCTGGGCGGCGAGCAGCTGCAATACAGCCAGGGCTTTTTGGGCGTCGTCTTTGGCAACGAACAGATGGTCGTGGTAGTAGCCGGCGATCACATTGCAGCTGATTCCGGCACTCCCCAGCGCCGTGGCGAAAGCGGCAGTCAGGCCAACGGCGGCCAGGGAAGAGTGCACGGTCAGGGTGATCCATGCGGCGACATACTCGAAGCTCAGGCCCAGGTCCTGTGCCTGCTGGCGTTCGATAATCACCGTCAGCCCCTCGCGCTCACGGAAGCTGCCCAGCACCTCGGCGGCCTTGAGCAACGAAGCGTCGGCGAGGGTGCAAAACACATAGTCGCCGTCGTTCAGTTCCGGGCTCATGCTGCGCAGCAGCGTGCTCAATGAGGTTTCGCCGGTCATCGCCGTTCCTTGTCTGCAAAGGTTGATATGGCGATTGTGAGGGCTGACGTTGTATAAGAAAAAGCAATGTTGCTGATTGCCCATTAGGAAAACTGATGTTCGACTATAAATTGCTCTCCGCCCTCGCGGCAGTCGTCGAGCAGGCCGGGTTCGAGCGCGCGGCTCAGGTGCTTGGCTTGTCGCAATCGGCGGTGTCTCAGCGCATCAAGCTGCTGGAGGCGCGCATCGGCCAGCCGGTGCTAGTCAGGGCGACGCCGCCGAGCCCGACGGATATTGGCCGCCGGCTGCTCAACCATGTGCAGCAGGTGCGCCTGCTGGAACGCGATCTGCTCAGTCAGGTGCCCGCACTGGACGAGGAGGGCGCGCCGGAACGTCTGCGTATCGCCCTCAATGCTGACAGCCTGGCAACCTGGTGGGTTGGCGCCGTGGGGGATTTCTGCGCCGAGCATCACCTGCTGCTGGACCTGGTGGTGGAGGATCAGGACGTCGGCCTCAAGCGCATGCGCGCCGGTGAAGTTGCTGCCTGCCTGTGTGGCAGTGAGCGCCCGGTAGCCGGAGCACGCAGCCAGTTGCTCGGTGCGATGCGCTATCGTGCGCTGGCCAGCCCCGCCTTTGTCGCCCGCTACTTTGCACAGGGCGTCAGCGTCGAAACACTGGCCCGGGCTCCGGCGCTGGTTTACGGGCCGGACGATTTTCTCCAGCATCGTTACCTGGCCTCCCTGGGCAGCGAAGGCAGTTTCGAACATCACCTGTGCCCTTCGTCCGAAGGTTTCATCCGTATGGCCGAGGCCGGACTGGGCTGGGGACTGGTGCCGGAGTTGCAAGTGCGCGAGCAGTTGCGGCGCGGCACGTTGGTTGAGTTGCTGGACGGGCGAGTCATCGATGTGCCGTTGTACTGGCATCATTGGCGCAATGGCGGGCAGTTGCTGACCCGTCTGACCGAGCATTTGGCGCGCAAGGCGGGGCAATGGTTGGTGCCGTTGGGGCAGGGCTGAGCGTCTCTCTTCAGCCAATGCAAATAATGTGTTCGTGGGGGCCGATTTGTGGGAGCGAATTCATTCGCGAAAACGGTATGCCAGGCGCCGACTATCTATCGAATGCGCCAATCTCTTCGCGAATGAATTCGCTCCCACAGGTTTGTTCACCTCGTCAGAAATACGATTCTACGGAGCGGTAAATGAAGATTCTGGTCACCGGCGCAAGCGGCTTTATTGGCGGGCGCTTTGCGCGTTTCGCCCTGGAGCAGGGCCTGACTGTAAGGGTCAACGGGCGGCGAGCCGAGAGCGTCGAACATCTGGTGCGCCGAGGCGCCGAATTCATTCCAGGCGACCTGACAGATGCCGGGCTGGTTCGCGAGCTGTGCCATGACGTCGAAGCCGTGGTGCACTGCGCTGGAGCTGTGGGTGTCTGGGGACGCAAGCAGGACTTTATGCTGGGCAATGTGCAGGTCACCGAAAACATTGTCGAAGGCTGTTTGAAACAACGGGTGCGACGGCTGGTCCATTTGTCATCGCCATCAATCTATTTCGATGGCCATTCGCACCTGAACATCAAGGAAGACCAGGTCCCGCGGCGGTTTCACAACCACTATGCCGCGACCAAGTATCTTGCCGAGCAGAAGGTGTTCGGTGCCATGGAGTTCGGCCTGGAAGTGATCGCCCTGCGCCCGCGTTTCGTGACCGGTGCCGGCGACACCAGCATTTTCCCGAGATTGCTCAACATGCAGCGCAAGAAGCGTCTGTCTATTGTGGGCAATGGCTTGAATAAAGTGGATTTCACTAGCATGCAGAACCTCAACGAGGCCATGCTCAGCAGCTTGCTGGCCATGGGTTCGGCGTTGGGCAAGGCCTATAACATCAGCAACGGTACGCCGGTGCCGTTGTGGGATGCGGTGAATTACGTGATGCGGCGCATGCAAGTGCCACAGGTAACGCGTTACCGTTCCTATGGCCTGGCCTACGGCGCTGCTGCTCTCAACGAGGCAGCGTGCATGCTTTGGCCGGGGCGCCCGGAGCCGACCTTGTCGCGCCTGGGCATGCAGGTCATGAGCAAGGACTTCACTCTGGATATCAGCCGCGCCCGGCACTATCTGGAGTACGAGCCCAAGGTCAGCCTGTGGACGGCGCTGGATGAGTTCTGTGCCTGGTGGCAGGCGCAACAGCCGCAGTGAATGCCGTGGCGGGCACTGGTTATACTTCGAAGCTTTGGTTTGTCGGGCTTCGCTTTTACGGTTTTTTTTGAAGGGCTATTCATGCGCAACGATCCCTACGACGACGTCGATGACGTTCCGAGCCTCACCGCCAAAGATGACGATGACGATTTCGAGCTGTCGTCCGGCGCCCGTGAGCGCACTACCGTTTATTCGCGTACCTCGCCCGTGGTCAAGGTCAAGGCGCCGAGCACCGGCCCGCTGTGGGCATTGATCGGCGCGCTGACCATTGCATTCTGCGGCCTGGGTTGGTGGAGCTTCCAGCAGATCACCCTGATGGGCCAGCAACTGGTGGCGACTCAGGAAAGCTTCGCGCGGATCAGCGAAGAAGCGGCGGGGCGCCTGCAGGATATCTCCGGCAAAGTGGTGGCGACCGAGTCGGTGGTCAGTGAAGGCGAGGCCCTGCGCCAGCGCATCAAGCTGATCGAAGACCAGTTGGCCGATCAGGACAAGCAGCAGGAAGGCAGCTCCGGGCAGAAAGCCGATCTGGAAAAACGTTTGGCCTTGCTCACTGAGCAAAATGCACAGCAACAGGCCACCAGTGCGCAACTGCAGGAAGACCTGAAAAACGTGGTACTGGAAATGACCACCCTCAAGTCAGCCATGCCCAACGTGCAGGCCGCTCTGCCGGACGTGAAAAACATTCAGGCCAGTCAGGACCGTCTCGATAGCCAGCTCAAGGCTTTGAGCGCCGATATCGCCGCCTTGAAAAAGAATAATTCCAGCCAGGCCATCGACCGCATCGAGCAGGAACTGGTTGCGCTCAAAAGCGAGCAGGATCGTGCGCCAGCGGCATCGGCCAGCAGCGGCCCGAGCACGGCAGAGTTCGATGCCTATCGTGCCCAGGTGACGCGCAATATCAACACCCTCAACAGCCAGATCCAGAACCTGGCGCAGCAGGTCAATGCGCAGCGTTGATCATTGATGGTGCGGGATGTGTGAGATCTAATGTTGCAAGAGTGAATTCTGTGGAGGCGAATTCTGTGGGAGCGAATTCATTCGCGAATGCGGTATTCCAGCCCAAGAAGATGCATTGGATTCACTGGCCTCTTCGCGAATGAATTCGCTCCCACAATGGCTCCTGCATGTTGCGCCGTGCAATACCCTGCGCAAAACGAAAACACCCCGCCGCAGCGGGGTGTTTTCATTTCAACAACCGTTACAGCGTCGGATAGTCGAGGTAACCCTCAGCCCCCTTGCCGTAGAAGGTTTCCGGCACCGGTGCATTGAGCGGCGCATCGGCGGCCAGGCGTGCTGGCAGGTCCGGATTGGCAATGAACGGCACGCCGAAGGCCACCGCATCGGCCTTGCCCGATTGCAGCCAGGCATTGGCGCTGTCCTTGGTGAACTTCTCGTTGGCGATGAAGGCGCCGCCGAAGGCTTTCTTCAGGATCGGCCCGATGCTGTCATCGGCCTCGCGCTCACGGGCACAGATAAACGCGATACCGCGCTTGCCCAACTCGCTGGCGACATAGCTGAAGGTCTCGGTCAGGTTGTCGTCGCCCATGTCGTGGGCGTCGGCACGCGGTGCCAGGTGCATGCCGACCCGGCCCGCGCCCCAGACTTCCACCACCGCGTCAGTCACTTCCAGCATCAGCCGTGCCCGGTTTTCCAGGGAACCGCCATAGGCGTCGGTGCGCTGATTGGTCTTGCTTTGCAGGAACTGGTCGAGCAGGTAGCCGTTGGCACCGTGGATTTCCACGCCATCAAAGCCGGCCGCCTTGGCGTTTTCCGCGCCATTGCGATAGGCGTCGACGATATCGGCGATTTCTTCCAGTTCCAGAGCACGCGGCGTCGGGTACTCAGCCAGCGGGCGCACCAGGCTGACGTGACCGGCCGGCTTGACCGCGCTCGGTGCGACCGGCGCTTCGCCATTTAGATACGACGGGTGCGAGACCCGGCCCACGTGCCACAGTTGCAGGACGATCTTGCCGCCTGCTTCGTGCACGGCCTTGGTGATATTGCTCCAGCCACGCACCTGGGCGGCGGACCAGATGCCGGGGGTGTCCGGGTAGCCGACGCCCATGGGCGTGACCGAGGTGGCTTCACTGATGATCAGGCCGGCCGAGGCGCGTTGTACGTAGTACTCGGCCATCATCGCGTTGGGCACACGGCCCTCGTCGGCGCGGCAGCGGGTCAGCGGCGCCATGACGATGCGGTTGGCCAGTTGCAGGTCGCCCAGGGTGATCGGGTCAAAGATAGTGGTCATGGTAAAACCCTCTTGAAATTGATCAGTTGATAGCGGGAGCCAGCTCGGGATTGACGGTCTGGCGGAAAGTAATCAGGGTCACCAGCAGGGTCAGCACTGCCAGTACCGCAGCGGCCAAAGGCACGCTGGTCAGGCCCAGTCCATGAGCGATCACGCTGCCGCCAATCCAGGCGCCAAGAGCGTTACCGACGTTGAAGGCGCCGATATTCAGGGTCGAAATCAGATTGGGTGCCGCCTTGCCGAAAGTCATCACGTTGACTTGCAATGCGGGCACAGCAGCGAAACAGGCGACAGCCCAGAGCAGCAGGGTGACCTCGGTGGGGATCAACGCCACGCTGGTCCAGCTGAGAATCGCCGAGATCACCGCCATCACCAGGAACACCCCGAGCAAGGTGCGTTGCACATTTCGATCAGCCAGCTTGCCGCCGATGACATTGCCCAGGGTCAGGCCGACGCCGATCAGCAGCAGGGTCCAGGTCACGCCCCGTGGCGATACGTCGGTGACTTCGCCGAGCAGCGGTGCCACATAGGTGAACAGGGCGAATACCGAGGCCGAGAACAGTACGGTCATGCTCAGCGACAGCCAGATCCCGGCACCTTTAAGGGCGCCCAGTTCGGCGCGCATGTCGAGTTTTTCCTCGTCATGCTTGAAGGGTAAAAAGCGCATCAGGCCGATCAGGGCCAGTACACCAATGACCGTCACTGCCCAGAAGGTCGAGCGCCAGCCGGCTTCCTGACCCAGTGCAGTGCCCAGGGGCACTCCCAGCACGTTGGCCAGCGTCAGGCCGGTGAACATCATCGCCACTGCCGATGCCCGGCGGTTGGGCGCGACCAGATTGGCCGCCACCACCGAACCGATGCCGAAGAAGGCGCCGTGACACAGCGCGGTGACGACCCGGGCGATCATCAGCATGGTGTAGCCGGTGGACAGGGCGCAGAGCATGTTGCCGACGATGAAAATCACCATCAGCCAGACCAGAGCGGCCTTGCGCGGCAGTTTGGCGGTAGCCAGGGCCATGATCGGTGCGCCGATGGCCACGCCCAGGGCATAGCCGGTCACCAGCCAGCCGGCACCTGGAATCGACACGCCAAGGTCAGCCGCGACATTGGGCAACAGGCCCATGATCACGAATTCCGTCGTGCCGATAGCGAAAGCGCTCAGCGCGAGCACCAGTAGTGAAAGAGGCAAGATGCATCTCCTTGAAGAGTCAGAGCGGTGGGCTGAGCTCCAGCACCAGGGCGTCGACGAAGGCCTTGATGGTCTCTTCGTTGCGGCTGAAAAAATGCCATTGGCCGATTTTCTTGCTGGTGATCAGGCCCGCGCGTTGCAGGGTTGCCAGGTGGGCCGACACGGTGGACTGGGACAGCCCGGCGCGTTGGTCGATCTGCCCGGCGCACACGCCATGGCCGACCGAGTGTTCTTGATCGGGAAAGCAAGTCAAAGGGTCCTTTAGCCACACCAGGATGTCGCGGCGGACAGGGTGGGCCAGGGCTTTTATTATTTCGTCGAGGTCGATAGGCATGGAGAGCTCAGGTGTATAGCGCTATATCGCGATGGAGCGAACCTTATATCGATATTTCGCGATATACAAATATGAATGGGTGCTAAGCCCCGTATAAATCGCTATATCGGGTTATATCGATATACAGGTCGCGCGCCGCAAAACGGCGTAGGCTAGGCATCATGAACTACCTCGCACACCTCCATCTTGGCGGCGACAAACCCGCGCAATTGCTTGGCAGCCTGTACGGCGATTTCGTCAAAGGGCCGCTGGCCGGGCGTTTTCCCAGTGATCTGCAGGCGGCCATCCAATTGCACCGCAGCATCGATTCGTTCACCGACAGTCACCCGCTGGTCAAACAGTCCCTGAACCGTTTCTCCGCGGAACGTCGGCGCTATGCCGGCATCGTGCTCGATGTGTTTTTCGATCATTGCCTGGCCCGGGACTGGACCCGTTACGCTGACGTGCCTCTGCACAGCTTCACGCGCAGGGTCTACGGCGTGCTCGCCGCCCAAGCGCAATTGCCGGGGCACCTGGCCGTAATCGCGCCACGCATGGCGGCACAGGACTGGCTGGGTTCATATCGGGAGTTCGAGATTGTCGGCGACGTGATCAGGGGTATTTCCCGGCGCCTGTCAAAACCACAAGGGTTGATCGACGCCGCGCAGGAACTGCCCGACCTCTACCAACCCTTGAGTGACGACTTCGCCGAGTTCTATCCGTTGTTGCAGGATTTTGCTCAGGCGGCCCTGGCGGCCGTTGAGGCTGGCGAACGCGACGTCTGAGGCGCTTGCGCGGGTTCGCCGAACAGGGCCATCTGCACCGCCTGCTGGGCCTGGAAAGCCAGTGCAGCGCGCTCCTGACCGGCAGTGGCAATCGGCGTCAGCAACTGGATGTGCACGTCGCCCTGCTCATTGGCGAACAGGCGCTTTAGATGCGACAGCAAATCGTCATCACCAATGAACGGCGCGATGGGGTCAGGCTTGCCGTCACGGGTGTACTTGATCGCCACCGGCTGCAACATCACACCGGCCTCGATGGCACTGGACAGCAGACGACCGTGGAAAGTGCGCAGGGCGCGGCCATCGGTGGTGGTGCCTTCCGGGAAAATCAGCAGATCGGTGTCCTGTTGCAGGTGATTGCACATCTGCTTTTGCAACAGGCGGCTGTCACCCGAACCGCGACGAATGAACAGCGTACCGGCCTTCAAAGCCAGCCAGCCGGCAATTGGCCAGGTGCGCACTTCGGCCTTGGACAGGAATGACAGCGGCGCCAGCATGCCCAGCAAGGGAATGTCGGTCCATGACACATGGTTGCTCAGCCACAGCATCGGCTGGCCCGGCAGGCTGCCGCTGACCGTCACGCGAAAGGGCAGGGCGTTGGTCAGGCGCGCCATGAACCAACGGCTCCAGCGCTGGCGCCGGGCCATGGAATTGCCGATGCGCAGGCGCTCCATCACGGCGAACACCCCGGCAATCGTCAGGCCCAGGGCGATGACCAGCAACACCCTGGCAACTCGCGCATAGCCGCGCACCCGACTCATTACACGGCTGCCTTGAAGTGACGGGCGTAGCGCGGGCACAGCTCGTCGCGTTTGAGCAGGATGAACACATCGGCAACCTGGAAGTCTTCGTCCCAGCACGGCTCGCCGCAGATCTTCGCGCCCAGGCGCATATAGGCCTTGAGCAGGGGCGGCATTTCGCAGATCACGTTGTTGGGCAGGGCCATGGTCGGCAGTGGGTTCTTCGGTTCGGCGCGCAGGTGTTCGGTGCTCAGGTAGCGTTCACGCAGGCGCTGCATGATGGCGTGGGCCTGAATGCCGCCGTCCTGCATCGGAATACTGGCGCAGCCCATCAGGTAGCTGTAGCCGCCTTCGTTGAGCACTTCAGCCAGCTCGCTCCAGAGCACGGCGATGGTGCCGCCGTTGCGGTAGGCCGGGTCGACACAGGTGCGGCCCAGTTCCAGGATCGGGCCTTGCAGATGGCCGAGGCCATGCAGGCTGAATTCTTCTTCGCTGTAGAAACGGCCCAGGGTACTGGCTGCCTTGTGATCAAGCAGGCGAGTGGTGGCGACCAGTTGGCCGGTGCTCAGGTCACGCACGCCGATGTGCATGCAATGTACGTCGTAATCGTCGATATCCAGACCCAGTTCGGCGCCCTTGAGCTTGGCGTTGAATTCGCCGCTGAATACGCTGAAACGCAGGGCTTGTGCTTCTTCCAAGGCGCTGCTGCCGATCAGGCGTTCGGCCTGCAGGCGGCGTTCGGTACTGGTGTCACGAATGCGGGCGATCCGGGTCATGCGAGTCTCCGTAAGCCAGCCATGCAATGGGCCGGTCGACTGATTATTCAAGCGCGTTGCTGTACAGATGCAGGCTAGGTAGACCCCGTGTCATGGCCGTGAAACTTTGGTGATGGTTATGTGACGCCGTTACATGAGCGACGAAAGGCACATTGTCACGATTGCCTGCTAGGGTTTCGGGATGTGTTTGCTGTGGGTGAGCGAGGGCGTGAATCCGCAGGAGCAATCTGTAGGAAACTCTGTGGAAGTGGATCAGTGAGAGCGAATCTGTAGGAGCGAATCTGTGGGAGCGAATTCATTCGCGAAGAGGCAGGCACGTCTGCTCGATATCTTTATCGCCTGGAATACCGCTTTCGCGAATGAATTCGCTCCCACAGGGTTCGCCCCATCAAAGTTTCATTAATCAGTCGGCTATGCGGTGTTTGAAAAAAGGTGGCTACATGCGTGCTCGCTTGCTTCGTTTTTGCCTGGCCTTCTCCATCGGCATCAGCGCCGCTGCGACCTTCGCCGCCGACACCTGGCCCGGTACCGACTGGAACTCCGCGCCGGTCACTGCCACCCCGGCAATCAAAGCCCTCGAGGACTACGCCTTCCCGCCTCGCGACGACAACACCCGCAAGGGCGTACGCAGCGACGCGCTGCTGGTGATCCGCGACGGCCAGATCATCTACGAACACTACGCCGCGCCCACCACCGCCCAGACTCCGCACCTGACCTGGTCGGTCAGCAAAAGCATCATGGCCACCGTGATGGGCGTAGCCTTTGGCGAGAAGCGCTTTGAACTGCTCGATTCAGTGGCAAAGTTCTACCCGCCCCTGGCCAGCCATTCCGATATCCGCTTCGAAGACCTGATGCACTGGGCCTCGGGCCTGGACTGGCAGGAAGACTACGAATACGCACCGCTCAATTCATCGGTAGTGGCCATGCTCTACACCCGTGGCCACGACGACATGGCGCGCTTCACCGCAGATCATGGCGTATTCGCCAAGCCGGGCACGGTGTTCCGCTATTCCAGTGGCGACAGCAACCTGCTCGCGGCTTCGCTGAAAAAGATCGTCGGCGAACAGGCTTATGGCGACTACCCCTGGACCGCGCTGTTCGAGCCACTGGGCATTCGCAGTGCGGTGTGGGAACGCGATGCGAGCGGTACTTTTGTCGGTTCGTCCTATGCCTATATGACCGCCCGGGACCTGGCCCGCATCGGCCTGCTGATGCAGCGCATCGGGCAGTGGCAGGGGCGCCAGCTGGTGCCCAAGAGCTGGGTCTACTTCAACCTCACGCCCTTTGCCGGGCGCGGGATCAAGTCCGCCGAAGAAATCCCCGGCGGCCAGTGGTGGCTGAACAAATCCCAGGACGGCTCGCGCGGCCCCTGGCCTTCCGCCCCCGCTGACACCTTTGCCGCGTTGGGCCATTGGGGCCAGGCGCTGTACGTGATCCCCAGTGCCGGCCTGGTCATCGTGCGTTATGGCGATGACCGCGACGCCAGCTTCGTCCACGACCGCCTGCTGCAACTGGCCCTGGCAGCGTTCTCTGGGGAGGCGCGGCCATGAGTGAACAACGAGCCTTTGTCGTGCGTCGTCCTGTTGTCAGTCTGTTGATGCTGCTGGTGCTGTTCCTCGCCGCGCTGCTCTGGCACAACCGCGTGGCCCTCAACGCCTTCCCCCATATCATCAGCGCCTATACCGCCAAGGAGTACTGCTCCTGCCGCTATGTCATGGGCAACCCGGCCGAGTATTGTCAGGGCTACGTGAAACAGTACGTGCCGGCCAGCCTGATCGATGAGCCGCAGACCAAAAGCGTCAGCGCCGAAGGCATGGGCGAAAGCGCCACGGCACTGTGGCGCGGGCCGCGCCAGGGGTGTGTGCTGGAGCCTGATGGGCTGTAGGGGAACCGAGGGCAAAGGTGGGACCGGCTTTAGCCGGGAAGGCGTCATTTCTGCTCAATGAAATGTATCGACAGTACCCCCGTCTTCCCGGCTGAAGCCGGTCCCACAAAAGCGGGCTGCATACGAACCCAAGCGTTTGCCAGCGGTCAGACGCACAGCTAAGGTAGCTCGCCTTGGCCCTCTCCGGAGTTTGCATGTACCCGATCTCTCTGCTTTGCGTGACCTTCTGATATGGGCGCAGCGATTTTCCCGTGGCGCGGTGATAACCAGTTCCAGCTGTTGGTAGATGGCCCGGCGTTCTTTCCGCGCATGATCGCGGCCATCGATGCGGCGCAGCAGCAGGTCGAACTGGAGCTGTATCTGGTCGAGGCCGGGGCCTGCGCCGAGGCGGTGGTACGGGCGCTGGTGGATGCTGCGCAACGGGGCGTGATCGTGCGCTGTCTGTTCGATGATTTCGGCGCCCAGGCCTTCACCCTGCGCCTGCGCAGACGCCTGGCCGATGCCGGGGTGATCCTGCGTTTCTACAACGCCATCCACTGGCGCCGGGGTATCCGCAACTTCTACCGCGACCATCGCAAGCTGTTGTTGGTGGATAAACGCCTGGCCGTGGTCGGCGGTACCGGGGTCACCGACGAGTTCTGGACGCCGGACGAGCCCGTGAGTGAATGGCATGAGGTCATGGTGGAAATCACCGGGCCGCTGGTGATCGACTGGCAGGCCCTGTTCGACCGCCAGTTCCACGCCAACCCGCGCCGCACGGCCTGGCGCCCCAATGAGAATTTCGGGCTGCCGCGTCTGCCCAGGCCACCGACGGCCGGGACGGGACAGGGCCGTGTGGCCTACGCTGATGCGCGGCAGCATCGTGACATTCTGCAATCCCTGGTTCGCGCCCTGAACAGCGGCAAACAGCGCGTCTGGCTGGCAACGCCGTATTTCCTGCCGACCTGGAAAGTCCGCCGCTCGCTGCGCCGGGCCGCGTCACGGGGGATCGATGTACGCCTGCTGCTCACCGGGCCGCGTACCGATCACCCGTCGGTGCGTTACGCCGGGCACCGCTACTACCCGCGACTGCTTCGCGCAGGCGTAAAAATCTTCGAATACCAACCCTGTTTTTTGCATTTGAAAATGGTCCTGATCGACGACTGGGTCAGCATCGGCTCGTGCAACTTCGATCACTGGAACCTGCGCTTCAACCTGGAAGCCAACCTCGAAGCCCTCGACCCGGCCCTGACTCGCGACGTGGTCGCCAGTTTCGAGAAAGACTTTGCCGTCAGCCGGGAAATCACCCTCGACGCCTGGAAAGCCCGGCCCCTGTGGAGCCGGGTCAAACAGCGCCTGTGGGGCTGGATCGACCGCCTGGTGGTGAACCTGCTCGACCGGCGCAACTGAGGTTTTAGCCTCGCTCCACCGAGTGATCGACAAAGGCTTTGGTCATGGTCGCCAGATGCAGCGCCGAGCAGTTCAGCGCACGACTGGTTTGCAGGTCACTGTCGCAGGATTCGTGGGTGAGGGTGATCAGGCAGCGCACCAGGTCCGAGGCGTAATTGAGGGCCTGTTCCTGGGTGACGTTGGGGTTGATGGTGAAGAGGGGGGTATCGGTCATATGTGTACTTCCAATTCATTGGTGATCAGCCGCCTTCGCATCGCTACCAAACGATGAGGGTGGCGGCCGTACGCAAGTTGGTAGACCGGTGAACTGGCAAAGCCGGCGCGTCCGAAGACGCCGAGCGTACGGCCACCATAGGTGGCGCATCACGCCATAGTTCACTCAGGTCTACCAAACCTGATCGCTGATTTTGCAGCGACCGGCGCAGCCTAGAGACCTGAATGGCGAGGCGCAATAGGCCGGGATCTTCTCAGAAATTTCCTTCAAATTGAAAGGGATACGTCCTGCAAATACGTTCCAAGGGGTGACCACAGACCCATGTGGGACCGGCTAAAGCCAGTCCCACAACAATCATATTAAGTCAGTGGCTCAGGCCGTGTTCGATAAGGCGCCGGGGTTATTCGCGAAAGGATCAGATACGACGCTAACTCCGGGCCCGGCCAACAGGCATCGAACTTGCCTGTGAAAGTATGGATCGATATTGCAAATTCAGGTCATATGCCGCGTGTACCAAACTATCTGCATTTTCGGATGACATAACTGCCGAAATCCGTGGATGACGATTGAACGCGGCACACCGTCAGGCCACGAGGATCGGTGGCTGCAAGCGTCGGGGTGTGGGCATGAAGGGGCATGTTTATCGGCCCGGACTT
Organism: Pseudomonas sp. Pseusp88; assembly: GCF_047303955.1. Taxonomy (NCBI): domain Bacteria; kingdom Pseudomonadati; phylum Pseudomonadota; class Gammaproteobacteria; order Pseudomonadales; family Pseudomonadaceae; genus Pseudomonas; species Pseudomonas sp. Pseusp88. The sequence continues at coordinate 136,781 of NZ_JBGLYM010000016.1, forward strand.
GTTGTTCGGCACATCCTTTGAGTTTAGGTCGCAATATTTCGTCGATTTGACCGAGCGTCGAATACACCGGCGCTTTCGCAGGCGAGCCCGCTCCTGCTGCTCGCACCAATGCAGTGAGTACGTTCGCATCGGATAACTTAACGGCCGTTGTAGTACTAGGCTGTTACCCAGCTCTTTCGCCTTGAGCCCATACTCATTTCACACACACCCGAAAGGAGACTTTTGATGGCTGCCAAGAAAATTCTGATGCTGGTTGGGGATTACGTCGAAGACTATGAAGTCATGGTGCCTTTCCAGGCCCTGCAGATGGTCGGGCACACCGTCCACGGCGTCTGCCCCGGCAAATCTGCGGGCCAGACCATACGTACCGCGATTCACGACTTCGAAGGCGATCAGACCTACAGCGAAAAACCGGGGCATAACTTCGCCCTCAACTTCGACTTCACCAAGGTCAAGGTCGAAGACTACGACGCCCTGCTGATCCCCGGCGGGCGTGCGCCGGAATACCTGCGCTTGAACGAAACCATCCTTGAATGGGTAAGAGCTTTCGACAAGGCCGGTAAGCCCATCGCCGCCGTCTGCCACGGCGCACAGTTGCTGGCAGCCGCTGGCGTACTGGAAGGGCGTGAATGCAGTGCTTACCCGGCCTGTGGTCCTGAGGTGAAACTGGCCGGCGGCACCTTCATGGATATCGACGTGACGGCGGCTCACACCCAGGGCAATCTGGTTACCGCCCCGGCATGGCCTGCGCATCCAGCGTGGCTGGCGGGGTTTCTGAAGTTGCTGGGGACTGAAATCAGTCTCTGAGCACAGGAGCATGTTGCCGCGAATTTTGTAGGAGCAAATTTTGTGGGAGCGAATTCATTCGCGAAAGCAGTATTTCAGACGATACACATGCGTCGGATGTACTGGCCTATTCGCGAATCAGTTCGCTTCCATCAAACACGACGCAAATAACTGAATTGAAATGAGATTTGCAGGAGCCGGCTTGCTGGCGATGACGTCAGGACAGTCACTGACGCCGTGACAGTTCTCACCGTTAAATGGTTTTTATGAAAAGTAGCCAGGCTCGACAGCATAACTCCCATCAATTGATTGAGGAGCGAACCCTACGAGCACGTCATGGATAGATGTATGTATCAATCGTTTTTTCTTCGTGGCGAGGGAGGTGATGTCAGCTCAAGCAAGGCTGGCGTCACTGAAAACCTTGATCGAGAAGTGTCCGGGTTGACAGGAGCCACGTGCAATCTTGAAGTCTGTTGTTGAGGGGAGACCGGTGTCACGGAAAACCTGGAACCTGCGATTTCCACGGGCGGGACTCTGTCTGAGGGAGTTGGCGCGTCGGCAGCGGTGAGTGCTTCAGGTTGTACCTTGATATGTATGTCCAGATCTGTTGAGCCAGAGGTTATGGCTTGTACCTCAATGGCTATTAATTGAAATGTATTTAAAAAGCGGCGGGTGCTTTTGCCAACCTGGGTGTTGGTGAAAAACTCCTCCATCTTTTCTTTAGGGAAGATCTTTTGCCCCTTAGCTACTTTTATAACACCCTCATTTTGAATGGTGCCTCTTATGATGAGTGAAGGTAATGCTCCTTCAAATTTGTATTCTTTAGCCATTTGCATATATTGCGCTACTGCAACATGATCGGCATGAATATCTGGGGTCTCCGTGATGCGTTTGTAATTTTTATTGAATACCCACTCGGGAGGAGTGAACTCATTAATGAACTCATCTTTTTCTCCTTTAAACTTTCTCTCGGATGATATATTGCTCCCCCATATGTGATGGCTGTAGTGTTTTTCTATAAAATCGAACTGTTCGGCATGCTCATGTCGGAATGCCTCCAGTCGACTCATCAGGCTTTCATCCTGATAAAATTTATTTCCTGCGCTATCAAAATTTATAGTAATTGCTCCCTGATCGTCGTACAGGCTGATTGGCCTGTTGTGCACAAAAATATACCTGTTCAATCCATCTGCATCCCCTGCCGGATCCGGATTGATCCACCTCTGCAACCACGGCGCGTAATACCTGAACCCATAGTAATAAAGCCCGGTGGCATCACGCTCTTTGCCCGAATAGCGGACGGTTTTGTACTTGGCCTCGGTTGCATCCCGCGCTGCCCACCAGGCCGTACCGCCGAAGGGGTAATAACTTTCCTGACTGATCAGACCACCCTGATGGTCCAGTTCCAAGGTGCTTGAGCCCAAGTGGTCAGTGAGGCTGTAGCGCAGTTGGTTGTTGGTAAGCTCCGCAGGAGGTTGGGTTTGCCAATGCAAAACCCGCACGCTATTGCGACCGGCTTGAACGGTGATGACATGCAGGACTTCACCCTCGGCGCTGCTACGAATTTCCAGCCCCGGCAGGTAACGTACTTCATCGATCAGCGTGCGGTTACGGCTTTGCGCACTGCGGATTTTGCGGCAGCGCTGGCCGCCGCCATCGTAGACATAGCGCTCAATGTCGTCAGGCTCGTCATCACGTTTGACGGCAGTGACTTCGCGCAGTTGGTTGCGCGCATCCCAGCGCAAATCCTGCCCGCGTACCAATTGCTGGAGATTGCCGTTGGCATCGAAACCGGCCTCAAAATCCACATCCACTTCATCCTCCGGCAAGCTTCGATTGCTGTCCGGGGCGACGAGCATGGTGCGGGTAAAGGTTTGCGCGCCGACATGGCGCATCTGCAGCAGGTTGCCCGCGGCATCGTAGTCGTAGCTTTGCGTGTAGTTGGCGATCTGGTTCGGATCAGGCGGCAGGTTTTGCAAATCGGGCAGGGC
>NZ_JBGLYM010000170.1:0-200 GCF_047303955.1 Pseudomonas sp. Pseusp88
CTGGTTTGCGGGGACTCGTCCAGGGCATAGCGCACCGGGAACACCGCCACTTCCTGGGCCATCAGCCCGCACTGGCCCATTCCCAGAGGCTTATTGCTGAAGCGCTGGTTGCGCCGAGCCTGTTTCAACCGGGCTTCTGTCGCGGGTGGTCTCATGACACCTCCTTGTTTAATTCAATGTCCACACAAGCCTCGTCCATC
>NZ_JBGLYM010000017.1:0-137655 GCF_047303955.1 Pseudomonas sp. Pseusp88
TTCTACAGCGTTACAACCTGCTGTCAACCGCCTTTTTCACCGCTTCCGAATTCACCTTGAAAACCGAAACCCTTCCTTGCTGTTTACTTCGGTTAACTGCTTGATTCTCAAGAAGTTTTCCGTTTCGCCTGCGCCGGAAGTGGGGCGAATTATAGATAGATTCTGAGGGGCGTCAAGCAGTTATTTCAGAAAAGTTACAGACTGCGAGCTGCGAGCCTTGAGCGAGGCCGGAGCACCCATTATCTGCTCCTTGCTCACACCTCTTAACTGCTTTTGCGCACTATATTGCTCAAAACCCTATTCCCCATCATCATGAGTCCTTTCCTGCCCATGACGTGGATACCCCGCTTTAAATGAACAATCCCCGTAACAGCCTTGCCTCGACGCTATTCCCCGTAGGGCTGCTCATGATTGCCATGGCGTCGATTCAATCCGGCGCATCCTTGGCCAAGACGCTATTTCCTGTCGTGGGCGCCCAGGGCGCAACGACATTGCGCCTGTTCTTCGCCAGCCTGATCCTACTCGCCATCCTGCGCCCGTGGCGCGCACGCTTCACCGCGCGCTCCCTGCGCACCGTATTCATCTATGGCATAGCTCTGGGCGGGATGAACTTCCTCTTCTATATGTCATTGCGCAGCGTGCCTCTGGGTATTGCCGTCGCTCTGGAATTCACCGGACCACTGGTCGTAGCCCTGTACTCATCGCGCAAGGCTTTGGATTTCGTCTGGATCGCCCTTGCCGCCAGCGGCATCCTTCTATTGATACCCATGGGCCAGGCCAACGCCAATCTTGATCTGACGGGAGTAGCATACGCCCTGGGCGCCGGAGTCTTCTGGGGGGCCTATATCATCTACGGGCACAAGGCCGGAGCCGACAATGGCATTCAGACAGCAGCCCTCGGCGTTCTTATAGCAGCCTTGTTTATCGGACCGATCGGAGCCTTCCATGCAGGCTCTGCCTTACTCGACATCGGCCTGCTACCTGCGGCGCTCGGCGTGGCGATACTCTCTACAGCCCTGCCCTACAGCCTGGAGATGATTGCCCTGACGCGCATGTCCACCCGGACTTTCGGCATCCTGGCCAGTATCGAACCGGCGTTCGGTGCGATCTGTGGCCTGGTGTTCCTTCATGAGGAGCTGTCCCTGACCCAATGGTTGGCCATCGCTGCCATCATTCTGGCTTCAGCCGGAGCGACCCTGACGTCACGTCCCGATAGCCCCCAATTGGTGCCTGCCGACTGATCACTGTTTCACAAAGGCAATTGTGACTAGCATTTGTCTCGCGCTTGAGCCATGTTAAACCCCTGGCCGATCTCCAAGAGCCTTCCCGTCGTGGGAAATGCGTTGCAGCATTGAGCAGAACGAGAGTATTCAAGCTAGGTACTGGCCGCCCATGGCAGCCAGATTAAGGAAGGGAATGAAATACATCTTGATCGCGCTGACTATCCTGGCAGTTACGGGATGCGCAGCCACCTCAAAACCCGTCAAGCAGGGCAAGCGTGGTATCCATATCAACTGCTCGGGCCTTTCTTCCTCCTGGGACAAGTGCTACGAAATGGCGACCAATTCCTGTGAGTCGAGAAACTACAGGGTCATTGCCAAGTCGGGCGATGCCGTGGAAGATCCTGGCGACTACCCTTTCGGCATCAATCCCGCCGGCTATACCAGCCGCAGCATGATCATTCTGTGCAGAAAGCCTGAAAAGCCGGCACTCCAGCCCTGAACAAACCCAGGGCGCCGCAGCAAAGACTACGGCACCCCGGACCATCAGACCGCAGCAGTACGCAACTTCAACCAATCCAGTGCCGCCCCTTGTACCAGCGGGCTCAGACGCAGCCTGACCTGACTGTGATAGTCATTCAGCCAGGCACGCTCTTCAGTCGTCAGCAACGACAACTCAAGACAGCGTGTATCGATCGGACACAGGGTCAGGGTTTCAAACTTGAGAAACTCACCGAACTCGGTGCTGCCCGCCTCGCGGTTGATCGCCAGGTTCTCGATCCGCACGCCCCAGCGCCCCGGCCTGTAGGTCCCCGGCTCGATGGATGTGATCATCCCTGGCAGCATCGCTGTTTGCGGAGTCGCTGCCGCCTGATAGGCAATGACCTGCGGCCCTTCATGCACATTAAGGAAGTAACCGACGCCATGGCCGGTACCGTGGCCGTAGTTGACCCCTTCGGCCCAGATCGGCGCACGCGCGATCGCGTCCAGCAACGGCGAGAGAATCCCTCGTGGAAACTGCGCACGCGACAGTGCAATCACACCCTTGAGCACCCGCGTGCAGTCACGCTTCTGCTCCGTGCTCGGCGTACCGATCGGTACCATACGAGTGATATCAGTGGTGCCGCCCAGATACTGGCCGCCGGAATCGATCAGCAGCAGGCCATCACCCTCGATCTGGGCATGCTCCTGCTCGGTCGCCCGGTAGTGCGGCATCGCGCCATTACCGTTGAAACCAGCAATAGTGGCAAAGCTCGGACAGACATAACCGGGACGTCGCTCGCGGGCCTGGCCGAGTTTTTCATCAATGGTCAGCTCACTGACCGGCTCCCGACCCAGCGCCGAATCCAGCCAGGCGAAGAATTCGCACAGCGCTGCGCCATCCTGCTCCATCGCCTGACGAATGTGCTGGGTGTCGGCCTCGCTTTTCTGTGACTTGAACAGAGTCGTGGGATTGAGCCCTTCAACCAGACTCACTTCACTGTCCAGGTAATCCAGCAGACCACAGGTAACCCGGGCTGGATCGATCAGCAGACGAGCAGATCGCGGGACCGCACGCAGCGCCGCGCCGATCTGGGTGTACTCCAACAGGTTGATGCCATCCCGCTCCAGGCTCGAGCGCACCGTAGCATCCAGTTTGTTCGAGTCGACGAACAGACTGATGCTATGGGGGCCGATCAGGGCGAAAGCAATAAATACCGGGTTGTAGGAAACGTCAGCGCCACGCAGGTTAAACAGCCAGGCAATATCGTCCAAAGTCGCGATGAAATGCCAGTCAGCGCCTCGCTCGTCCATGGTTTCACGCAGGCGAGCAAGTTTTTCGGAGCGTTCGACCGTCGCCTGGGGCGGCAGGTGTTCGTAGATGGCCTTGGCCGGCAGACCCGGACGATCCGTCCATAGCTCGGTCAACAGGTCCAGGTCGGTACGCAAGCGAGCGCCGCGGTCATACAGCTTGCTCGCCAGTGTGCGCGATGAAGCCACCGCCAACACCGCACCGTCCACCGCCACGACGCTATCGGCGCTGGCCTGATCGGCCAGCCATTCCAATGGTCCCGCTTGTCCCGGTTGCAGTTTGACCAGTTCGATACCACTGCCCGACAGCTCTTTTTCGGCCTGCTCCCAGTAACGGCTGTCGGCCCACAGGCCGGCGAAGTCCTGGGTGACGATCAGCGTGCCGACCGAACCATGGAAACCGGACAGCCATTGCCGTCCCTGCCAGTAGCCTGGCAGGTATTCGGAAAGATGCGGGTCCGCCGAGGGCACCAGGTAAGCATCAATGTTTTCACGGCGCATCAAAGCACGGGTTTGCGCCAGGCGTTCGACGACCACTCCGTTGGTTTTCGGTTGCGTACTCATTGTTTCTCCTGCTGACCCGAAAAAAAGCGACAGCGGGAATAATGGAGCACCACTCAGGCCTGAGCAACCGCCCAGAACGCAGGTTGCACAATGGCGGCCCTGATCAGCCCTGCCGCATGGTCGATATCCTGCTCGCCAGTGAAGCGCCCGAAGCTCAGGCGAATGGTCTGCTGCGCCTCTCGCGCATCAAGCCCCAGGGCCAGCAAGACGTGGGAAGGGGTATTTTTTGCCGAGTTGCAGGCCGAGGTGGAGGAGAACGCCAGATCCCGCGCCAGCACCGCCAGATCCAGATCGCCGTGTTCGAAGGTCAGGCTCAAGGTGTGGGCGATACGCTCAGTCGCACTGCCGTTCAGGCGCAGGCCCGGAATATCGGCCAGTTGGGCAAGCAAACGATGGTTCAAGCGCTCGGTCCGGGCGATTTCTTCCTCTAACAGCTCACCCGCCAGGGCAAAGGCGGTGCCCATTCCGACAATCTGATGGGTTGCCAGCGTACCGGAGCGCAGGCCGCTTTCATGACCGCCACCGTGGATCTGTGCCAATACCCGGCGCTCGGCGCGCGGCCCGACATACAGGGCGCCGATGCCTTTGGGGCCATAGACCTTGTGCGCCGAGAAGGACATCAGGTCCACCGGCAGCGCCTGCAGATCAATCGCCACCTTGCCCGCTCCTTGCGCGGCATCAACATGGAACAATGCGCCATGGGCCCGTACCCGCGCGCCGATCCCGGCAATATCGTTCAGCGTGCCCAATTCGTTATTGACCAGCATCAGCGAAACCAGAAAGGTGTCCTCGCGCAAGGCCGCACTGACAGCCTCGGCACTGATCAGCCCATCGCTGTCCGGGGCCAGGAACGTCACCTCGAATCCGACGCCCTGCAACTGAGTGGCAGTATCGAGAATGGCCTTGTGTTCGATCTGGCTGGTAATGATATGACCGCCACGCTCAGCGCCTTGCCTTGTATAAACCTGGGCGACACCTTTGAGCGCCAGATTGTTCGACTCAGTAGCCCCGGAGGTCCAGATGATCCGGGCCGCGTCGGCCCCGACCAGTGCGGCCACTTGAGCGCGAGCCTCCTCCACCGTCGAGCGGGCACGCCGGCCAAAGGCATGGGAACTGGATGCGGGATTGCCAAAGTTACCTGTCGCTCCCAGACACCCCACCATGGCCTGAATGACCCGCTCGTCCACGGGTGTGGTGGCAGCGTAATCGAGGTACAGCGGACTCGTGGTCATGAGATTCACCTGAAGTGCGTCACCCGGTCTGCGGGTTGTCAGCGAATCGGCCCGATATGGCTACAGCCAACGAGCCGATATTTCGTAGGGGCTATCATGCACGCCTTCTAATAGATTAAAAAATTCTAATTTTGAATTTATATAGATCAAAAAAGAATAAAATAACAATGTACTGCGCCGATCATTTTTTCGATGGAAGCTTTTTCCCAAGCTATCGTTGTGCCTTCCCGTTAATGTTGCGGGTTACGGACAACTCTTGGCTTTCAAGGCAACAGGGATGATTTTCAACATGCGCGAGCCCGCTCCCTTTCGATTGCATATAGACGGCGTCAAGCAGGACTTGCGCGTGCTCTCGTTCAGCGGCACGGAAGCGATCAACGAGCCCTTTGCCTTCCACGTCGCTGTTACGTGCGCCCCGGATGTGCTGAATGTCGCCGATCTGCTCTATCAGAGCGCCTTTCTCCACCTTGCAGGACCCGGGCACGGCATTCACGGCCAGATCAGCAAGGCCGGCATGATCAGCGCGGTGGGTGAACCCAGCCATTACCTGGTAACCCTCAGCCCGCATCTGACCACTCTGGCGATGCCCCCACGCAAGCGCATCTTTACGCAGATGTCGGCACCGCAGGTGATCGGCCAGATATTGCAGGAGCAGGGCCTGGCGCCTTCGACCTACCTGTTTCAGCTCTCAGGCGACTACCCGCCGCGCGAGCACTGCGTGCAGTACGACGAATCGAACCTGCATTTCATTCATCGTCTGTGCGAAGAAGAAGGCCTGCACTACCGCTTCGAGCACAGCCGCAGCGGTCATCGCCAAGTGTTCAATGACAACCAGACCTTCCGCCGCATCCCCGCCCAGGATTTTGGCAAGATCGGGGCTGCGGCAGTGCAACGCTTCGAGCTCAAGGTCGAGGATGACGGCCGCGGTCAGGTCGCCAGCGCCATGGGGCAGAGCAACCAGCCTTATCTGGCCAGCGGCCATCTGATGCCGCTGCAAGGTCATGTCCGAGCGGAATGCAACAGCCTGTGGCTGCTGACCGAAATCGACCATCACTACCATCAGGACAACCCACCGGATCTCTATAACAGCCACTACAGCAATCATTTCCGTGCCTGTGCCTGGGATCGCAGCCTCACCTCACGACACAAATATCCCAAGCCGCGCATCCATGGGCTGCACTTGGCACGGGTGATTGACCACGACCCGACATCGGCCGAACGCATCAAGGTTCGCCTGGATTGGGATGCAGGGGAAAACGCCGTCTGCTGGGCATCGCTCTCCAGGAGCGCCGCCTGGAACAGGGCGTCCTTACCCGCAATGGGTAGCCAGCTCTATGTGTGTTTTGTAGAGGGTGACCCGGACCGTCCGTTGATTCGTACGCCGTGATTTATTAGTTGGCAAAATTCTTTAATAGCGAAAATCCGATAGTGCACCTGTATGCGACACGCATTCGGATTGACGCCTGCCTGCAATATTAAGGATCGATCATTTCTACAGGTCTTTTCGACTAACTTCTGGCGTTGGAAAGCCGCCTTCCGGCTTTTGTGCAATACGAAAGGACGAAATGTAAACGCGTCTGAAAAACGTCACTGCACCGCCCTAGTGCACGCGATGTTTTTTTGACTTACATTAAAATCAATTGGTTACGATCAGCCCAAAACCGCTTATCAAAAATTTAACAGAAAGTTGACGAAATAATTTGACAGAACAGGCGACGCCACCGATATATATGCGTGTCAGATCATTCTCAGCATGTGCAGCATTGCCACAGAGCGATGCGCGAGAATATCGAGCCAACACTGTCCTGCTCTGCCCACATGTTAGTTAATTGCAAGGTGCGTTCGCTGCGCCTGTGGCCGTCTGTTGATTAACCCTTTTTTGAGAAAATGCCGAGTTCATCCGGCATGGCGGTAGCGTTGCCGAAAAATGGCTGATCGACGAACACATTAGTTTGCACGAAGCCATGTATGCCCCGGCAATGATTGACTCGAAGTCCTGGCTGAAAGGATTTGGCGGTAGCGTGCCCAGACACGTCTACAAGCAGCAAAAAACGGACGTTTTAGGCCGCCGGCCTGTTCCCACCTGGCACACGGAGTGCGAAGCAGGATCAGGCGTGCCTAAAGGCGCACGTTCTCTCATCTGAATCGCCTGCGGCATGGACGAACACTCGCCAGCCCGCTCCCCCTCCGTTTTGCCATCCGGCCATGCAGTTCTCGCAACGACAGCGCGTAACGCACATGGAGGCTTCGATGATCAACGTGACCAAGACGTACTTGGGGGATATCGACAAGTTCAAAGGCTATGTCGAGGGGATCTACTCGCGCGGCTGGCTGACCAACCACGGGCCGTTGCTCGGTGAACTGGAGGCCCGGCTCAAGGATTATCTGGGCGTCAAACATATCATCCTGACCAACAACGGCACCCTGGCACTGCAAGTGGCCTACCGCGCCCTGGGCCTGACCGGCAGCGCGGTGACCACACCGTTCAGCTTCGTCGCCACCAGCAGCTCGCTGCAATGGGAAGGCATCCGCCCAGTATTCGCCGATATCGACCCCTGCACCTGGAACATTGACCCGCAGCAGATCGAGCGGCGAATCGAGTCCGACACCACGGCCATCGTCGGCACCCATGTGTTCGGCAACCCCTGCGCCGTGGAACGCATCGAGCAGATCGCGCGCAAGCACCGCCTCAAGGTCGTGTATGACGGTGCCCATGCCTTCGCTGTGCGCCACGCAGGGCAATCGGTGCTCAACTGGGGCGATATCAGCACCCTGAGTTTCCACGCCACCAAACTGTTCCACACCATCGAAGGCGGCGCGATCATCACCAACGATGACGAACTGGCCCGGCGTATCTACCTGCTGTGCAACTTCGGGATCGCCGACACCGACCGCATCGACGGCATCGGCATCAACGCCAAGCTCAATGAGTTCTCGGCAGCCATGGGCCTGTGCATTCTCGACGACATTGAGAATATCCTCGAAGAGCGCGCCGAAATCGCCCATCGCTACACCGCCAGGCTGGGCAATTACCTTGACCTGCAAAAGCCCCAGGACAACAGCCTGCTCAATCACAGCTACTACCCCGTGGGGCTGCGCAACGAGCAACAGCTGCTGCGCATACGCACCGTGCTCAACAGCCGGGGCATCAACCCGCGCCGCTACTTCTACCCATCGCTGGACACCCTGGAATACCTGCAACCGCAGACTCCTCAAAGCGAGTCTCGGAGCCTGAGCGAGCGAGTGCTGTGCCTGCCGATCTATCCTGGCCTGGCACGGGAAGATCAGGACCGGGTGATCCAGGCCCTGCTGGAAGAATGCAGCCTGACCAGGGCGTTCTATCAAAACCCAGTTCTGGCCCAGGTCATCTGATGGTCACTTCGCAGAAACGCTCGGTGGTGCGCAACACTGCGTTGAGCTATGCCGGCCAGGCCTACGCCATGCTGGTCGGTATTCTCATCATGCCCTTCTACCTCGGCCATCTCGGGGCGGAAGCCTATGGCCTGATCGGTTTCTTTGCAGTGATGCAGGCCTGGTTGCAACTGCTCGACGCAGGCCTGTCACCCAGTCTGGTCAGGGCCGTCGCCCACCAGCAGGGGTTGCCCCTCGATCAGCGCAACACCGGGCATTTGCTGCGTTCGTTCGAGTTGCTGTTCCTGCCGTTGGCCGGACTGTGCTGTGCCGCCATCGCTGCGGCCAGCCCATGGCTTGCCGAGCAGTGGCTCAAGGCCAAGACGCTGCCGACCCAGACGCTGGTCGACTGCATCAGTCTGATGGGTCTGATCATCGCCCTGCGCCTGTACGCGACGCTGTATAAAAGTGGCCTGCAAGGGCTGGAGCAGCATGCCTGGCTCAACGGCGCCAATGTAATCATTGCCACCCTGCGTTACTTCGGCGGCCTGCTGCTGGTGAGCCAGATATCCCAGCAACCTCGGGACTTTTTCCAGTTCCAGGTAGCCGTCGGTCTGCTGGAAGCGTTGATCTTCGCCGTGCGTGCCTATCAGCAGATGCCCGCGCCCTATGCCCTTAGCGGGTTCGCCTGGCAATTGGTCAAGCCGATCCTGCCGTTTGCCGCAAGCCTGTCCCTGACCAGCATTCTATGGATCGTCCTGACGCAGCTGGACAAGGTGCTGTTGTCCGAGCGCCTGCCCCTGGATCACTACGGTTATTTCGCCCTGGTCGCGCTGATCAGCACCGGCATCATGATGCTCAGCAACCCCTTGGTGCAGACCTTGCTGCCACGCCTGACGGTATTAATCGCCGAAGGCCGGCAAGAGGAAATGCAGCAGCTTTTTCTGTCCGCCAACCGTTTTGTCTGCACCCTGTTGATTCCACTGGCCGCACTGATCGCGGCCCACGGGCAAGCGGTGATCTACGCCTGGAGCGGCGATTTCGACGCCGCGCAATGGAGCCGCTCGATCCTGCCCTGGTACGCCCTGGGCAGCGTGATCATGGCCATCAGCGCCTTCCAGTTCTACCTGCAATACGCCTACGGAAGGATCCAGTTGCACGTCTGGTACAGCGTGGCTTCGGCCGTGATTACCGTGCCGGTGATGTTTTTCGCCATTGCTTATCAGGGTGCCTATGGCGCGGCCCTGGCCTGGTTCGCCTTGCGGGCACTGTCCTTCGCCATCTGGCCGAGCATCGTCCATCAGCGCCTGGCACCGGATGTCCAGGGGCCGTGGCTGCGCGACCTGCTGCGCATCAGCGCCATGAGCGCCATGGGCGTCACCTTGAGCGCTCCGCTGTTCAGCCTGATTGCCGACGACAGCCGCTTCGGTCTTCTGGCGGGCCTGGCGCTCAGCGGCCTGTTGACCCTGCTGTTGGTAATGGCCAGCGACCGGCCCTTGAGGACACGCCTTTACATTCTGTTTCGTAAACCGAGTACATGAGTCATGGATGAGTCAATAAAAAACCACATCAGTGCCATGTCGGGCGAGCCAATGCTCAGCATCATCTGCCCGACCTACAACCATGAAGCCTTCATCGCCAAGGCATTGGAGGGATTTCTGTCGCAACAGACCTCGTTCAGTTTCGAAATCCTGATCCATGACGATGCTTCTACCGACAACACTGCCGCCATCATCGCCCAGTACGCCGAGCGCTATCCGACGATAATCCGCGCCTTCTATCAGGAGGTGAACCAGTTCCGCCAGGGTATAAACCCCAATCCCGGCCTGTTCCTCAAGTCCCGCGGCCGTTACATCGCCTATTGCGAAGGTGACGATTACTGGACCGATCCGCGCAAGCTGCAACTGCAAGTGGACTTTCTCGAAAGCCATCCCGACTACGTGATCACCTATCACGACGCCGTGGCCTTCGATGACGATGGCCAGTACGGCGTTCAGCTCACCGGCGCGCTGCGTAGCGATGCCAGCGCCCTGCAATTGCAACGGGCCCGGGCCATATCCACCCTGACGGTATGTTTTCGCAACGTGATGAGCCCGCTACCCGCAGAGTTGCAGATGGCCGTCGCCCCTCTGGGCGACCTGTGCTGGTGGTCGCTGTTGGGCGCCCACGGCAAGGGCAAGTTCATGGCCGAGATCAAGCCGGCGGCCTATCGCGTTCATCCCGGCGGGATCTTCTCCATGCGCAGCAGCAAACAGAAGCTGCACATGACCTTGCAGACCTACTCCGGCCTGGCCTGCTACTACCGCCGCATGGGCAAGCAGGATCTTTACGAATACTTCCTGATCCAGGTGGTCTGCCTGGCGCTGGCAGCCCTGAGCCCCTGGCACAAGCTCAAGGCCCTGGCGCTGGTGCTGCGCAACTTCGGCACCAACCTGGGCAAACGCCTGCTGAGCATCAATGGCAAGCCCCATGTTCAGTAATGTTTTGCTGATCTGTGTCGGCAATATCTGCCGCAGCCCCATGGCCGCAGCACTGATGCGCCAACGCCTGCCCGACCGCAGCGTGCAGATCGCCTCGGCCGGTATCGCCGCCGTGCGCGGCGCGGGCATTGAATCATTGGCCCAGGCGGTGCTGAAACGCCATGGCGTACCGAGCGGCCCGCACAAGGCCCGCCAGGTCGACCGCCAGATGCTGCATGACGCCGGGCTGATCCTGGTGATGGAGCCGGACCAGTCGCAGTACATCCTCAAGCTGGCACCGGAAGTCCGTGGCAAGACCTTCCTGCTCGGTAAATGGCAGCACTCATTGGCCATCGCCGATCCGTACCGACGCCCGCAACTCGCCTTCGAACAGACCTTTGAGCAGCTCTCGCGATGCGTCGACGACTGGCTGCCTTATCTACCGTCAGGAGAAACAAGATAAATGACCGTCATGACTCGTTCTTCCCTGGACTATCACCAGGACTCCCGGATCGACCTGGCAACTATCTTGCGTACATTGTTTGATCACAAGGGCATGATTATCACCATCGTCACTCTGTTTGGCCTGGTCGGCCTGGCCTACGCCCTGCTCGCCACGCCGGTCTACCAGGCCAATGCGATGATCCAGATCGAACAGAAGAAAGTCGGTATCGCCGGCACCCCCGATATCAGCAGCAAACCCTTTTCTGTATCGCCGGCCACCACCGAAATCGAACTGATCAAGTCCCGCGCCGTACTCGGCAAGGTAGTGACCGACCTCAAGCTCAACATCGTGCAGGGCCCGAAATTCCTGCCGGTGGTCGGCCGCTATCTGTACCGCACTTTCAAGCCAGCCAAAGAAGGCGACTTCGGTCAGCCGCTGTTCGGCCTGACCGGCTATGCCTGGGGCGGCGAGCAAATCGATGTCTTCCAGCTGGACGTCCCCGAGAGCCTGCTGGGCCAGGAGCTGACCCTGGTGGCCGGCAAGCCCGGGCTGTTCACCCTCTATGATGAAGAACGCACGCCGTTGCTCAGCGGCACGATCAATCAGGTGGTCGAAGGCCATGGCGTAAAAATCCAGGTCGCCGCCCTCAAGGCCAGGCCCGGCACCGAGTTCCTGGTCAGCAAACTGCGCACTCTGAGTGCCTCCCTGGCCTACCAGGACCGCCTGAAAATCAGCGAAGTCGGCAAGGACTCCGGGATTGTCTACCTGGCCATCCAGGACCCCGATCCGGACAAGGCAAACCGGGTGCTCAACGAAGTCAGCCGCCTGTATGTAAGGCAGAACGTTGAACGCAGCTCTGCTGAGGCGGCTCAGCGCCTGGAATTTTTGCGCTCGCAATTGCCGGGTGTACGCAAGCAGCTCGAAGAGTCCGAGACGGCGCTGAACAATTTCCAGACCAGCGCCAAATCGGTGGACCTGAGCATCGAGACCAAGGCTGTGCTCGATCAGGTGGTGCATCTGGACTCGCTGCTTTCAGAACTCAAGCTCAAGCGCGTGGAAGTCGAGCGCTTGTATACCCCTGAACATCCGACCTACCGCGCCCTGATGACACAGATGGGCCAGCTCGAAAGCCAGAAACAAGGGCTGTTGAAGAAAATCGAAGCCCTGCCCGTGACCCAGCAGGAATTGCTGCGCCTGACCCGTGACATGCAGGTCACCAGCCAGACCTACACCCTGATGCTGAACAAAAGCCAGGAGCAGGACATCCTGCGCGCCGGCAGCATCGGCAACGTGCGGATCATCGACAACGCCGACGCCAACGTCGAGGTCCCTGTCAAACCGATGAAAAAGCTCATCGTCCTGGTGGCCCTGCTCCTCGGCACCGTAGTGGCCGTTGCCCTGGTATTCGTGCGTCAGGCCTTTTACCGCGGCGTGGAAAACCCCGAGCTGCTCGAACACAGCGGCATGCCGGTATATGCCTCGCTGCCCTATTCACGGCAGCAGGAACGCCTGGACAAAAACACCCAACACCGCTCGGCCCGGGAGTCGCGTCTGCTCAGCCTGTCAGCACCCACGGAGCTGGCCATCGAGTCCCTGCGCAGCCTGCGCACCAGCCTGCATTTCGCCATGCTCGAAGCACGCAATAACGTGCTGATGATCTCCAGCCCGTCACCGGGCGTCGGCAAGTCCTTCGTCTCCAGCAACCTGGCGGTCATCGTTGCCCAGACCGGCAAGCGCGTGCTGCTGATCGACGCTGATATGCGCAAGGGTTACCTGCAACGAGTATTCGGCCTGCAGCCCAAGCACGGCCTGTCCGACACCCTCGCCGCGCGGTTGAAATTCTCCGAGGTGATCAATCACACCGAAGTACGCAACCTGGATTTCATTTCCTGTGGCTTCGCCGCGCCCAATCCGTCGGAGCTGTTGATGCACGACAACTTCAACAAGCTGCTCAGCGAACTCTCGCCGCTCTATGACCTGGTACTGATCGACACTCCGCCGATCCTCGCCGTGACCGACGCCACCCTGGTCGGCCGCCAGGCCGGGACCTGCCTGCTGGTCACCCGCTTCGGCCTGAGCACGATCAAAGAAGTCGAAGCCTGCAAGCGCCGCCTGGGGCAGAACGGCGTATTGATCAAGGGCGCCATCTTCAACGGCGTGCTGCGCAAAGCCTCCACGGCCGACTACGACTGCGCCGCCTACGGCTACGACTACACACCTGTACGCAAATAACCCCCAACCTTCAGGCGCCCCCCCCAACATCCGTCAAGGAGCTACAAATGGCCAGGACCATTGCAATGATGCAGCCGTACCTGTTTCCCTACCTCGGCTATTTCCAGCTGATCGCCGCAGCCGATGTCTTCGTGCTCGGTGATGATCTGCAATACATCCGCTCCGGCTGGGTCAATCGCAATCGTATCCTGCAAAACGGCGAAGCGCGGCTACTGACTTTCCCGCTGAAAAAAGCCGGTTTCGAGCTGCCCATCGTGGCACGGCAACTGGTCGACCCGTTCACCAACGAAGCCGAGCGCCTGATCAACCTGATCACCCAGTGCTATCGCAAGGCCCCCTACTTCGCTCAGGTCATGCCGCTACTGGAACGCCTGATCCGCTTCCCCCAGCAGAATCTGGCGCTGTATACCGAACATACGATCCGCGAACTCTGCGCCTATCTGCATATCGTCACACCGATCCTGCGTGGCTCAGATCTGCGCCTCAACTCCTGCGAGGACAAGCAGGATCGAGTCGCCAATATCTGCCAAACCTTCTCCGCCACAATCTTCCTCAACCCTATCGGCGGCAGCGAGCTGTACAACCGTGACTATTTCGCCCGCCGTGGCCTGCTGGTGCGTTTCTTCCAGATGGACACGATTGTCTACCGCCAGCTCAAACAGGGCTTCGTGCCCAACCTGTCGATCATCGATGTGCTGATGTTCAACTGCGTCGAGCATGTGCAGGAGATGCTCCAGTGCTACCGGATAACGGACAGCCAGGATGTCCCCGGTGAGTTCTCCCCGAGACGGGTCGGCCCGAACGAGCCGACTTCCTGCGCGATGGCCACGGAGTGCCCCCAATGAATCAGTTCGACAGCCCCGCCCGCTGGTACCTGATCCAGACCAAACCGCGTCAGGAAGCCCGCGCAGAGGAACATCTGCAACGCCAGCAGTTCGAGTGCTACCGGCCGCTACGGCCCGATGCCGGGAAGAAGCGCACGACCAGCGAAGAAGCCCTGTTCCCCGGCTATCTGTTCATTCGCATGGATCAAGTGCACGACAACTGGTATCCGATCCGCTCCACCCGCGGGGTCTCGCGCATCGTCACCTTCGGCGGTCATCCGGTGCCGGTACAGGACGCCCTGATCGAACAGATCCGCCAGCGCCTGGCCATCCCCGCGCCGCACCACGAATTTCGTCAAGGCGAGGCGGTGCTGATCAAGGCCGGGGAACTGTGCGACATCGAAGCCATTTTCCTCACCCGCGATGGCGAGGAACGCGCAGTGATCCTGCTCAACCTGTTGCAACGCGAACAGAAAGTGATCCTGCCGATCAGCAGCCTGTCGCGGATGGAAGTCAGGGTTTGAGCGCTGAAGTTCACTTTTCAGAATTTTAGCGGGCGGCCTCCATGGGAGCCGATATGGGAGCGAATTCATCCGCGAAGTGGCGGGGGCATCCGCCGCATTTGTGTTGTGTTCAAACAGTCTTCGCGATCGCCCAACGTTCTCCCAAAGCTCGCTCCGGCAGCCCTGCTCCCTAACTATTGCGGAACCTCAGCATGCCCAACCTGACAACCCTGGTGACGCTCACCTATGGTGACCGTTTCAATTACCTGCATACGCTGATCAGTCGTTCGCTGGAAAGCCCGTTGATCGAGCGGGTGATCATCGTCAGCAATGCCTCGGTCGCGCCGCTGGAATCCCTGAGCCGCGCCTGGCCCGGGCAGATCAAGATCATTTACCTGCAACACAACAGCGGCTCGGCCAAGGGCTATTCCGTGGGAATTCAGGCTGCGCTGGATGCCGGTGCCGAACATATCTGGCTGATGGACGACGACAATGCGCCGACCATCCATGCGATCGCGATCCTGCATCAGCACTTGCACGAACGGCAACGTATAGACGGCCTGGACAAGGCCGCTGTGCTGGGCTTTCGGCCGACCCATCAGGCCGACATCGCTGCCGGGGTGCCCGAGCGCTTTGCCATTCAGCGGCGCTCCAGTTACTTCGGCTTTCACATCGCCCAGTTGCCCTACAAGATCTGGCGGCGCCTGCCCTGGGGCAAACCCCAGCGTACACACAAGATGGCGCCCATGGTCCAGTTGCCCTTCGCCACGTATGGCGGCCTGCTTGCCCATCGCAGCCTGTTCCATCAGATCGGGCTGCCTCTGGACGCACTGATGCTGTATGCCGACGACAGCGAATATACCTGGCGCATCACTGCCGGCGGTGGGCGCATCTTCCTGGTCCCTGAAGCCCTGCTCGACGATCTGGAAGACTCCTGGAACATCAAGGCCCGCACCGCCAACATCTACGAAACCTATCTGCTCGGCAGCTCCGACCTGCGCGCCTACTACGGTGCGCGTAACCAGGCCTGGTTCGACAAGAATATCTGGGCCCGATCCGAGCTGCTCTACCGCCTCAATCGCTGGGTATTCTTCCGCCTGCTGCGCCTGATCGCCCGGCGCCGTGGGGCGGAACAGCGCCTGATCCTGATCGAAAAAGCCATAGACGACGGCGAGTCCGGCCGCCTCGGCCTGAACAGGGCGTATCCACTATGAACATTCTGTTCCTCAGCAGTCTGTATACGCCCCATGTCGGCGGCGGCGCGGAGGTCATCCTGCAACGCACGGTAGAAGGCCTGGCCAGGCGCGATTGTCGGGTCAGCGTGCTGGTCACCGGGCCTGACCTGGGGTTGAGCGAAGAGTCGCTGAACCGGGTCAGGGTCTATCGCGCCGGGCTGCGCAACTTCTACTGGCACTACACCGACCGGCGCCCCGGCCGCCTGCTGCGTCTGGGCTGGCATCTGCGCGAT
This sequence comes from Pseudomonas sp. Pseusp88, assembly GCF_047303955.1. Classification (NCBI taxonomy): domain Bacteria; kingdom Pseudomonadati; phylum Pseudomonadota; class Gammaproteobacteria; order Pseudomonadales; family Pseudomonadaceae; genus Pseudomonas; species Pseudomonas sp. Pseusp88. Next base: position 16,090 of record NZ_JBGLYM010000017.1, read on the forward strand.
CGCGACAACCAGGGCATGCGAGGGTATATCCGCGAGGTGATAGAACGGGTCAAACCGGACCTGGTGGTGTGCCATAACCTCACCGGCTGGTCGATCTCGGCCTGGGATGAAATCCGCGCCAGCGGTTTGCCCATCGTCCAGGTCCTGCATGATTACTACTTGCTCTGCCCGTCCAGCACCCTGTTCAAGAAGGGCCAGGCGTGCAAGAACCCGTGCGGGCTTTGCGGGCGCCTGCGCCAGGACCATGGGCGGCGTTCCGCACAGGTCGCGACCGTGATCGGGGTCAGTCGCTTCCTGCTGGATGCCTTACAGAGCCGGGGTTATTTCCATGGCGCCCACAGTGAAGTGGTGTACAACGCCAGCCCCTTCACTCCGGCACAACTCAAGGCACTGCCGCCGCCATCATCAAAGGCGCCATTGCGCTTCGGCTACATGGGCACGCTGTCAGGGGCCAAAGGGCTGGACTGGCTGATCGAGCAGTTCCAACAGCTGCCGTTCGATGCGACCCTGCAGATCGCCGGGCGCGGGCAAAGCGAAGACGAGCAGCGTTTCAAGGCCATGGTCAGTTCACCGCGCATCCAGTTCGTCGGCTACCAGACGCCCCAGGCCTTCTACGGCCAGATCGATGTGGCCGTCGTGCCCTCGCTGTGGAATGAGCCCTTCGGCATGGTTGCCGTGGAAGCCTGCGCCCATGGCGTGCCGGTGATCGCCAGCCGCATGGGCGGACTGCCGGAAATCATTCAGGACCAGCACAACGGTCTGCTGTGTAGCCCCGACGACCGCGACTCCCTGGGCGTGGCGATGCTCAAACTGCATCAGCAACCGGAACTGCTGGCCAGGCTCGCCCGCCAGGCCCGGGGCAGTGTCCTGGCCCTGCTGGACCTGGAGCGCATGCTCGACAGCTACCAGCGCATTTTCCGCCAGACCCTGGACCGCAACCGATTACCCCAGCCCTTGCCGCTTGCTTGAGAAACATCATGCCCAGGCCCCTGTTGATGCTGCTGCTCGTCAGTCTGTTCTACACCGCCTGCGCTCCGGCCGAAGAACCTTTCATTATTGGTGTCACCACCGACCTGATGAATAAAACGGCGTCACCGGCCAGGATCCTGCAATTGCTCGAAGATGCTGGCGTTGACTCGGTTCGCGACGATGCCTGGTGGTCTGTCGCCGAACCCCGGCGCGGCATGCTGCGTATCGACCCGGCCTGGCAGACGTATTTGAGCAAGGCGCGGGAGCACCGCCTGCGGCCTTTGCTTGTATTGGGCTATGGCAGCCCGTTCTATGACAACTATGCCAAGCCCCGGCAACCCGAAGTCCGGGAAGCCTTTGGCAATTACGTGAGTTTTGTCAGCCGCGAGCTGAGTGGCAATGTCGACTTCTATGAAATCTGGAACGAGTGGGACAAGGAAAATCCGGCGGCCGAGCAGTTCAGCCAGGACTACAGCCAACTGGTCGAAGACAGTGCTCGACGCATTCGCCAGCAGAAAAAGCCGCAGACCATTCTTGCCGGTGCCGTGACCAGTCAGGGCCTGGACCTGGGTTTCGCCGACCGTCTGATCGAGACCGGGGTGCTGCAGCATGTCGATGGCCTGTCCCTGCACCCGTTCGTGTATTGCCGCCACGATGAACGCCGCACGCCGGAGCGCTGGATGGGCTGGCTACGCTGGATCGACAGCGATCTGCGCACGCTGGCCGCGCGCCCCGTGCCGCTGTACCTGAGCCGGATGGGCTGGCCCAGCAACAACGGCAAATGCGGACTGAGCGAACAGACCCAGGCCGCGTACCTGGCGCGCAGCTTTTTCCTTGCCCAGACCCTGCCGGATATCAAGGGTTTGTGGTGGGCCGATCTGTTGGATGGCAACGACCGACGCGACCCGCAACAGAACCTCGGCCTGTTCAAAGAAGACCTGACACCCAAACCGGCCTACCTGACCCTCAAGGCAATCAGCCCGACGCTGCATGAGTACCGCTACGACCCGGAAAAAAGCCGCGAGCTGGACGGTAACTATCTGCTGCGTTTCGCCAAGGGCACCGATCAGGTGCTGGTGGCCTGGACCAGCGTTGCCAGCAACACCATCCGGGTCGATGCCAGCAGCATGCAGCGCGGCAATGTGCAACTGATCGACAGCAGTCAACCGCTCAAGGGCCGGTTCGACAGCGGCATCGCCTGGCAATGCAACGACGGCCGCTGCAGCGCCCAGATCGGCCTTGATGGCTTCCCCAAGATCATCAGCCTGGGCAGCAAGCCGCCGTTGTTTGCCCAGTGATCTGCCGCCCCTTGGAGCGTGGCTTGCCCGCGAAATGGACGATGCGACGTATCAGGCAAAACGCGTTGAGGCCTTCGCGGGCAAGCCTCGCTCCAACCAGCACGTTTCCATTCTATTATTTGCAGGACGCACCCGATGATCGTAATCAATGCCCGTTTTCTCACCCAGGAACTGCGGGGAGTCCAGCGTTTCGCCGAACAGATCTGCCTGGCGCTCAAGGCGTTGCGTGACGATCTGATCTTTGTCGCGCCCCACGACATCAAGATGCACGACAGTGCTCGCCTGCTGGACGTGCAGTGCATCGGCCACAACCGCGGCCATCTGTGGGAGCAGTTGGACCTGCCGTTTTACCTGCTGCGCCACGGCAGCCCGCTGCTGGTATCTCTGGGCAGCATTGCGCCGATGTTTTATCGCAACCAGTTGGCGACGCACCATGACATCAACTACGTGCGCTACCCGCAGAGTTATTCCCGGGGTTTTCGTACGCTCTATCGACTGATGATGCCCGTTCTCCTGTCACGCCTGCGTGCACTGCTCACCGTCAGCAGCTTCTCCCGTGGCGAAATCGCCGGGCATTACGGCTTTCCCGAACAACGCATCTTCGTTGTGCCCAATGCCGTCAGCGCGGCCTTTCAACCCGGCCCGCCACTCAATGCCCGACAGCACTTCCTGCTGGCAGTGTCGTCGCCCAGTGCGCACAAGAACTTCAATCGCATGATCCAGGCCTTCCTGACCCTGCGCGGCTATCCCGACCTGCAATTGCATATCGTCGGCGCTGCCAGCGAAATCCACTCCGACCCGGAACTGCAACGCCTGGCTTGTCGCGATCCACGTATCCGTTTTCTCGGTCGTCTCAACGATGCCGAGCTGATTCAGCAATACCAGAACGCCACGGCGTTCGTCTTTCCGTCCCTGTACGAAGGCTTCGGCATTCCGCCCCTGGAAGCCCAGGCCTGCGGTTGCCCGGTGCTGGCCGCCAATGCGGCGTCAATTCCCGAAGTGCTGCAAGCCAGTGCCCTGTATTTCGACCCACTGGACATCGGTCATATGGCCATGGCCATGCAGCGCATCCTCGAGGATCTGCCCTTGCGCCAAGCCCTGCGGCGACGCGGCTTCAATAACGTCTCGCGGTTTTCCTGGGAAGAATCGGCCCGGCGTGTGTCGCTGCGTATCGACACCCTGCTCGCCGGACACACTGCGACAGTCCCCCCAGCCAGCCCCGAGGCGCGTCCATGAAACGTCTCGCCTATCTCGATGCCTTGCGTGGCATCGCCGCATTGCTGGTGGTGTTCACCCATAGCCTGCCGCTGATGTATCCGGGGCATATCTGGTTGTTCGACGTACTGTTCGATCCGGGCAAGCTGGGGGTGCTGTGGTTCTTCATGATCAGCGGCGTGGTCATCCCTTACAGCCTGCGCCCCGGCCCCGATGGCGCGCGACACTTTGTAGTGTCGCGGTTCATGCGCCTGTATCCTGCGTACTGGCTGTCCTTGCTGGCCTGGCTGGCCATGCTGCGCCTGACCGGCGGCCCGCTGCCGCCATGGACGCAGATCGTGGCGAACCTGAGCATGGTCCAGGCTGCCCTGGGTTTCGAGGATGTGATCGGCCTGTACTGGACCCTGTTTATCGAACTGGTGTTCTACGCCCTGTGCCTGCTGCTGTTTCTCAGTGGTCGCCTGTATGAGCTGCGGGTACGCCGCCACTTCGCCCTCGCCGCACTGGCGGTGGCGCTGGTCATGGCGGCGGCCAGGGCGATCAGTGACAGCAAACTGCCGGTGGCCCTGCCTCTGGCGCTGTCGCTGATGTTCAGCGGCTCGATCTGGCGTCAGTGGCTGCTGGCAGAGCACAGCGCAGAACTGGCGCGCAGTCTGCGCCACCTATTGCTCGGCTATACCCTGCTGCTGCCGCCGACCCTGATCCTCGGTTACAACACCGACATGGGCACCGGCGAAAGCTGGGGACGCTACCTGTTTACCTACGTCCTGGCCCTGTCCAGCTTCCTCCTGCTGACTCAAAAATGGCGCCTGAATCATCCCCTGCTGGTCTGGCTTGGCGGCATCAGTTACTCCCTGTACCTGCTGCATCCAAGCCTGCTGTTGCTCAGCCAATACCTGTTCGGAGCGGGCGCGCTGGCGGCGCTATCGACCCTGATCCTCAGCCTCGGCGCCGCCCATCTGTGCTTTCGCTACCTGGAAACCCCGTTCATCCAACTCGGCCAACGCCTTAACCAACGCCACGCCAAGACGCACGCCGCACGCGCCTGAAGTAGAGCCGGGCCAACCGCAGAGAACGCCCATGAAAATTGCTATCGTCCACGACTGGCTGGTGACCTATGCCGGCGCCGAGCGCGTGCTCGCCAGCCTGCTCAATATCTGGCCGCAAGCCGACCTGTTCAGTGTCATCGACTTTCTCAGCGAGCAAGACCGCGCCCACTTGGGCGGCAAGGTGGCCAAGACCACCTTTATCCAGCGCCTGCCCAAGGCCAAGACTCACTACCAGCGCTACCTGCCGCTGATGCCTCTGGCCATCGAGCAACTGGACCTGTCCGGCTACGACCTGATCATCAGCAGCAGCCATGCCGTGGCCAAGGGCGTGCTCAGTGGACCCGACCAACTGCATATCAGCTACGTGCACTCGCCCATCCGCTACGCCTGGGACCTGCAGCACCAGTACCTCAATGAAGCGGGGCTGAGCCGCGGCCTCAAGGGCAGCCTGGCGCGGATGATTCTGCATTACATGCGCCTGTGGGATCAGCGCACCTCGGCCGGGGTTGACGACTTTGTGGTCAATTCACGCTTCATCGGCGCACGGGTGGCCAAGGCTTACCGACGTGAATCGACGGTGATCTATCCGCCGGTCGACACCCGTGGTTTCAGCCTGCAAGAGCACAAGCAGGACTACTACTTCACCGCCTCGCGCATGGTCCCCTACAAGCGCATGCCGATGATCGTCGAAGCCTTTGCGGCCATGCCGGACAAGCGTCTGATCGTGATCGGCGACGGCCCGGAAATGGCCAGGATCCAGGCCCTGTGCCCAACCAATGTGACGCTGATGGGCTATCAGCCCTATGCCGTACTGGTCGAGCACATGCGCAACGCCAAGGCCTTTGTCTTCGCCGCCGAGGAGGACTTCGGCATCAGCCCGGTGGAAGCCCAGGCCTGCGGCACGCCGGTGATTGCCTTCGGCAAGGGCGGGGTGCTGGAGACCGTCTGCGGTCTGGATCATCCGCAGCCGACCGGCGTGTTCTACGAGCAACAGACCGCCGCGGCACTGATCGCCGCCGTCAGCGAGTTTGAAAACGCCCAGGGGCGCATCAGCGCTCAGGCCTGTCGCAGCAATGCCGAGCGATTTTCCGGCGAACGCTTCGAGGAACAAATGAGGAATTTCGTCGAGAGCCGCCTGGCCGCAGCACGCCTGGCCCGCAGCCCTGCGCATTACCGCATGCCCCAGGCGACACCCATCGTCGTCGGCAGCGACCTGCCTGCGCGTGTTGTCCCGATCAAGCCCGTCTAAGCGAGCAACGTCCATGCGTACCCCCATTCGCGGCATTCTGCATGCCCACCAATCTGCCCTGTCGATCGCTCATCGTCTGCTTGATCTTGCGGTCATCGTTTCGGTCGGCTACTGGCTCAACCGCCAGGGCCCAACGTCCAGCGACAGCGAAGCCTGGATGCAGATCCTCCTGGCCGTGCTGGTCTTCCACTGGCTCAGCGAGCTGCATCAGTTATATGGCTCATGGCGTGGCGAACGCATCCTGCGCGAGCTGGTCAAGGTCTCCAACTACTGGGCGCTGACCTTCGTCATCCTGCTCTCGGCAGATTACCTGCTGCTGCGTCGGGGCGATCTGCCCAGCAACGACCAGATGACCTGGTTCGCCAGTGTCCTGGCAGTGCTCTGCGGCTACCGCCTGCTGATCCGCAGCGTGCTCCACGGCATGCGCCGACGCGGCTTCAACACTCGGCGCATAGCCATTGTCGGCACCGGTCAGGTCGGCGCCCGGCTGGCCCTGTCCATCTCCAGCGCGCCGTGGATGGGCCTGAACCTGCTCGGCTTCTATGATGCACAACCGAAGCAAATGGACCTCACCGACAGCGGCCGCCGCATCCCGGTACTGGGTGATCTGCAGCAACTGATCGAGGATGCCCGCGCCGGCAAGATCGACAAGATCTATATCACCCTCGACCTCAGCGGCCACCCGCAATTGCCGCAGTTGATCGAGGGGCTGAGCGACACCACCGCGTCGGTGTACCTGATCCCGGACGTGTTCATGTTCGAGCTGTTGCATGCACGCAGCGAAAGCATCAATGGCCTGACCAGCATCAGCATTTTTGACTCGCCCATGGACGGCGCCTGGAGCATCGTCAAGCGCCTGGAAGATATCCTGCTGGCGAGCCTGATCCTGCTGTTGATCGCTGTCCCCATGTTGCTGATCGCCCTGGCGATCAAGCTCACCTCACGGGGGCCGGTGCTGTTTCGCCAGCGCCGCTACGGTCTGGACGGGCGGGCGATCATGGTCTGGAAATTCCGCAGCATGACCGTGCAGGAAAACGGCGATGTGATCCGCCAGGCCACCCGCAACGACGCGCGCATCACGCCCCTGGGCGCCTTCTTGCGGCGTACCTCCCTGGATGAGCTGCCGCAATTCTTCAACGTGCTGCGCGGTGACATGTCCATCGTCGGCCCGCGCCCCCACGCCGTCGCGCACAACGAGCAATACCGCCGCCAGGTCAGCGGCTACATGCTGCGCCACAAGGTCAAGCCGGGCATCACCGGCTGGGCGCAGATCAACGGCTGGCGCGGCGAAACCGACACCCTGGACAAGATGCGCAAGCGGATCGAGTTCGATCTGCAATACATCGAGCAATGGTCGGTGTGGCTCGATCTGAAAATCATCCTGTTGACGCTGTTCAAAGGCTTTCTCAACAAGAACGCGTTTTAAGTCCCCTCCCCTCAACGACTACCCACCCCGGCATACAGACCGGAGGGAGGTGCGTGCACGCCTGATAACCCTGTTCGGTGTTTGTAAAGGAAGCAATGAAATCACTGTGGTGCCTTGAGCACCTTTTTAGGAAGGAACACCTCTATGAAGCGAACGCTAGCTGTTGTGCTGCTCTCCAGCCTGATCCTGCAAGGCTGCGCTTTTGCCCCCGGACAGCACATGACCCCTGATGACGTCCAAGCCAAGGACCCGGACGGTCCCGATGTGCATCTCGTCCACATCACCCCGCAAACCCTCAAGCAACAACAACAGCAGGCCATTGCCGTGGCGCGACCGCTGCCGCCGGAACTGCTCAACTACGTACCGCCTGAGTACGTGGTCGGCCCCGGTGACGCCCTGCTGGTGGTGGTCTTCGAACACCCGGAACTGACCGCGCCAGGCTCCAACGATCAACTCGATGCCAATACCCGGGAAGTCCTCAGCGACGGCACGCTGTTCTTCCCTTACGTAGGCCGCATCCAGGCAGGCGGCAAGACCGTGCGGGAAATCCGCGACCAGTTGCGTATGGGCCTTTCGCCGCAATACACTGAGGTCAAGGTCGACGTCAAAGTAGTACGCTACAACAGCAAGCGGATATTGCTGTCCGGCTCCTTCAAGAACCCCGGACCACAACCGATCAACAATATTCCCCTGAGTCTGGTCCAGGCGATCAGCGTCGCCGGGCTTGACCTCGGCGACGCCAACCTCGCCGGCCTGACCCTCAGACGTGATGGCAAGGACTACCCGATCGACGTCGACGCCCTCAACCGACCCAACTCGCAACTGAGCAAGGTCTACCTCAAGGACGGCGACTACCTGCACCTGAACAGCAACTCGAAGAACAAGATCTACGTGCTGGGCGAAGTTCAGCGACCCCAGGTAATCACATTCAGCACCACCAGCGTGACCCTGCTCGAAGCCCTCGGCAACTCCGGTGGCCTGAGCCCGGACAGCGCCGACGGTGACGCGGTCTATGTGATTCGCGGCGCGCAAAACAACATCGGCAGCGCGACGGTCTTTCATCTGAACGCGGAAAAACCCACCGCCTATGTACTGGCCAAGCAGTTTGAGTTGCAAGCCCAGGACGTAGTGTTCGTCGGCCCGGCCAATATCACCCGTTGGAGCCGCTTCATCAGCCAGTTGCTGGGGTCAGCCAGCGTCATCCAGACCGGGGCCGCCTTCAGAAACTGACGGTCGCCTCCCCTTCAAGTCCCAACCGCCTCCCCGCATCTGCCGACTGCGGGGATTTTTTTGTCTGGCGTTTGTTGCCCAAGTGTTTCCCTGGCAACAGTGAATCGACACTTGGCCTCTCAATCGGCAGATTCGACGGGTAACCGGCGCTGAGAAAAATTATTAAATTTGTTTTATTTCAATAAGTTAACGAAATAAAAAGAGCTGGCATGCAAGCTGCTATGGCATAACACGCTCTTCCCAAGGACAAAGCCCATGCTGGTCGTTTCACTTTCAGGCAGCCCCACCGAAAAATCCCGCTCCGGCGTGGTCCTGGCCCATGCCGCGCGCTGGCTGGAAAACCAGGGCGTCGAAGTCAGTACCCTGCGCATTCGCGATTTCAACGCCGAAGACCTGCTCTTCGCCCGTTTCGATAGCCCTCAGGTCAAGGCTTTTATCGAGGCCGTAAGCCAGGCCGATGGTCTGCTGATCGCCACGCCGGTATACAAGGCGTCGTTCTCCGGCGCCCTGAAAACCCTGCTCGACCTGCTCCCCGAACGTTCACTGCTGGGCAAGGTGGTCCTGCCCCTGGCCACCGGCGGCAGCATGGCCCATATGCTGGCAGTGGATTACGCCCTCAAGCCGGTACTGTCAGCGCTCAAATGCCAGGAAGTGCTGCATGGCATCTTCGCTATCGATACCCAGATCACCTATGGCGACAATCCGCAGGGCGGCGTGCTCGACGAGATTCTGACCCAGCGTTTGCATGAAGGCCTGGAGCATTTCCAGCATGGCTTGCAGCGCCGCCATCAGGCCCGGCAGATCCAGGCAGGTGGGCATTTGCGGTTGGCGTTGTAAATAGCTGGATTTGGGTTCCAGTGGCGCAGGGCTTGCTCACAGCTCCAACTGATCCGCCTTGATACCAAACGCCGCAGCGATTTTCTCGCGAGTGGCCTTGCGTGGCCTGGCGACCGTTTCCTGCTGCGCATAGGCCGGTTGGCTGATGCCCATGCGCCCCGCCACGTCATCCTGGGTCAGGCCCAAGTGTTCCCGCCAGGCGCGGATCGGTGAAACGCCATCGACAATGCGGCTGACTATGTCATGGGGGATCAGGTCGCTGTTGTGGTTATACTGCGCAATATATTGCGCGTAGGGAATCACCACGAAGGCTGGTTTGCCATCCGGTCCGTTGATGACTTGAATATCAGTAGGTGCGTTCATCACGCTTGCTCACTTCTTGAATGCTGATGATTTTGACTGCGCCGTCCCAGTTGAACAGGACGCGGTAATTGCCTAGCCGCAGTCGGTTGTCATGTCAAAGAGAGAGTGCATGCAAGATCTACTGCGTAAATAGTTAGATCGCAAGGTATTAATTTCCATATGGTCACACCTCGGGTCTGGCTGCAACTGTAAACTTCCAGCTTCGACTGCGAAATATCTAATGCGCAGCCTTTACCGTTATCTTGCGCAGTAGCCGAAAAAATTAACAGCAAGGCAAGAATAGGAAGAATGTTTTTAAATCTGATCATTGGGTATGCTCCCTACAAAAACCCAGGAAGAGTCTATTCTTTAGAGATATCTTCATGAAGCTTACCTAGCAACTATCTAAGCTGCACCTCTACCAAATCTAGTAGATCTTTCAAGGCCGCTATACTTTCCTCTTGAAAATCATTGCATTGTGAGACGACGATATAGCCAGAGATACCTTTTCTATCGTATGTACTGCAAATCACATACGGGCCTTCGTTATCGCCAGCCCCCTCGTATGTAACATCAATTACATTTGTCAATCTCCAGTTTTCTTTATTCATCCGAGCTTTTACCGCGGCAGACGCATCGATGCTCCTATGGATTCTTCCGTGGCTTGGCAAATCTATGAGATTGACGTAAGGCAAGCTATCGCCATCCATTAGCTTTAAAACAACATTAAAATCATCTCCAGCCAGGATAAATGTTGGAAGAGCGTCAAGATTTCCTGCGTAAACCGGCTTATTGGGAGGAAACAGCTTCCATATAGTTACGCCGCTGGTTTGAGTGCAGCTGGATACCTTCAACTTCGACCGCGACACGTCTAATGCGCAGCCTTTACCGTTATCTTGCGCGGTAGCCGCAAAAGAGAATAGCAAGCCAAGAATAGAAAGAGTGCTTTTAAATCTGATCACTAGGTATATTTCCTATAGGAATTCAGGCAGAGTCTATTTGTTTAGCACTCTCTTCCTGAAATCCAAACGAAAACTATCTAAGCTGCGCCCATACTAAATCAAGCAGATCCTTCAAAGCATCTCTGTTCTTTTCTTGAAAGTCAATGCATTGGAGCACGACGAAATAGCCCGAACTGCCTTTTCTATCATATGTACCACAAACCACTCCCGGCCCTTCATTCTCGCCAGCTCCCTCGTAGATAGATAGAACTGTATTTGTCAGCCTCCAGTTTATTTTCTCCATCACTTCCTTTGCCTCGACAGGGATAGCGGTAGTGCTCAGGATTGCGTCGGGGGTTGGCAATTTTATAAAATTATTATAAGGTGTTTCGCCACTCCCCATTAGTTTTAAGATGACACCAAGATCATCCCCTACCAAGATAAAAGTCGGCAGACCGTCAAGGTTTCCTGCGTAGCGTTTCTGATCGCGGGGAATCAATTTCCATATAGTCACACCGTCGGTCCGGGTGCAGCCAGAAGTCTCGAACTTCGACTGCGACACGTCTAACGCGCACCCCTTGCCATTATCTTGCGCAACAGCCGAATAAGAAAACAGCAAGGCAAGAATACAGAGGAAGTTTTTAAATCTGATCATTAGTTATGCTCCCTATAAAAATTCAGGAAGAGTCTATTATTTAGAGATATCTTCCGAAATTACCCGACAATTATCTAAGCTGCACCTCTACCAAATCTAGCAAATCCTTCAAGGTTGCTATATTTTCTTCTTGAATGTCATTACATTGGGAAACAACAACGTAGCCCGAGTCGACTTTTTTATCAAGCGTACTGCAAATCATATACGGGCCTTGGTTATCGCCAGCCCCTTCGTATGTAAAATCAATCACATTCGTCAGCCTCCAGTTTTCTGTATCTAACATAGTCTTTACCGCGCTGGAGGCATCGATAGCGCTCAGGATTTTATATGGGCTTGGCAATTGCATGAATTTACTGTAAGGCGAGTCACCACCATTTATCAGCTTTAAAATAACATCAAGATTATCTCCGACCAATATAAATACTGGAAGGCGTGCAAGATTCCCTTCGTAAACCGGCTGACCGCTAGAAATCAACTTCCGTAGAGTCACACCGTCGGTCTGGGTGCAGCCAGAAATGTCAAACCTAGACTGCGAAATATCTAATCCGCATACATTGCCATCACCTTGCGTAAAGGCCGAGAAAGAGAACAGCAAGCCAAAAATAAGAAGGGCATTTTTAAATCTGATCATTTAGTATGTCCCCTAAAGATATTCAGGAAGAGTCTATTTCTTTGAAAACCCTCTTTCTGAAGCTCACCCGAAAACTATTTAAACTGCACCTCTAATAAATCTAACAAGTCTTTCAATTCTGATCTATCTTTTTTATCATAGCTATTGCATTGGGAAACGACGACATAGTCCGAGGTGCCTTTTCTGTCATATGTACCACAAACCACAAACGGTCCTTCATTATCACCTGCCCCTTTATAGGTCGAAATAGTCGTATTTGTCAGCCTCCAGTTTATTTTTTCCATCGTCGCTTTTGCCGAGCCAGGGATAATAGTAGTACTCAGAATTTCTTCGGGGCCCGGCAATCTTATGAAATTGTTATATGGAGAATCGCCGTCATTCATTAGCTTTAAAATAACATCAAGATCATCTCCAGCCAGGATAAAGGTTGGAAGGAAGCCAAGATCTTGCTCGTAAGATGGAGGCGGCTGATCACGAGGGATCAATTTCCATATGGTCACACCGCGAGTCTGGGTGCAGCTGGATACCTCCAACTTCGACCGCGACACGTCTAACGCGCAGCCTTTACCGTTATTTTGCGCGGTAGCCGCAAAAGAGAATAGCAAACCAAGCATAGGAAGAGTGTTTTTAAATCTGATCATTTAGTATGGCCCAGATAGGAGTGAAAGAATTTTGTCTTTCAGCATTGTGCGCGGGAATTCTGTCGGCGCGTCCTCTGTTAATCACTGAGCCAACCGCCGTCACTTCGGTGGAAGTTGATCCAGTGTCTGCATGTTTATTTATTTTTTCCCTTACCCAAAAGAAACCCGACGCATCACAGGCGTTGTAATCATCGCTGGCAAGAAGAGGGGGATTAGGGTCCATAGTAAAGTTCCGGCCTCTGTAGCTTTCGTAACTGCTATAGTTTTTTCTGCCGGTGATTTGCAGGAAACCGCGACCACGAAATCTTTGACCATCCCCGGTCATGCCACCACGGGCCGAATTGGCGATGCCATTATTCATGCCTGCCGCTTTAGTGGCTATCTGGCCGGGCCGTGACGCCATATAATCCGATCTACTTATGGGCTGCCTTGGATTTGGCCCAGGATTATGCAGTTCAATTGGGCGACGTCCAGTTGGCAGATCACGCCTTAGATTAACGGCCTGATCGTAATCTGCGCCAGCCTCAGCAACCGTGATGACTTCATACATTTTACGAAAATAGTTTACATCTCCTCTTTCTTCTCGGTGCTGCCACCACCCCGTTTCAATCCCGACTTGCGCAAAAAAATGAGAGACCCGCAGCGGTGAGCTATTTATCAAATATTTTGAGAGCATCTTGTTCATGCTCACTCTCAGTTCTTCAGCGCGCTGCCTACCCGCCGCAGGAGCTGCCTTCAATACCCGTACAAGTTCCGCGCTACTGAACCAGCCGCACTTTCTGAATATTCTAATAAATTCGACAGGCGGGAAGTGCCAGTGGGCGCCGTCAATGTCAGGCAGATTGGCCTGTTCCCAAAATGCCAACTTGTTCTGATGTTTTTTTATGGTTTCATACTGTTCCTGAGGCATCGAGCCCTCATTCGCTACTTTCAACAGCCATCCGTAGCGGGTATCAAAATCGCTTGCGGTCCATTCCGTTGGGAATTTGCACACCAAACGCTTCATGCGCTCCCGGGTTTCCGGTGAGCCCAGGCGAGACAGGCTTAGTTGTCGCTCGTTTTTATAGCGCGTTGACAGGTTTTGTTTTTCTTCCCCGGAAAGGGCCGCGTAGCCGGGGGAATTTGCCATGCTGACCGCATCATTGCGTCCTGGCTGTACGGTGCTTGAGCCCAAGCCCAGCAAGTTCCTGATAAAGCCGGATTGGCAATGACTGTCGGTATCCGCGTCATCGTCAACCAGGTGCCAGCCCTGCCAATGCGGAAAATCCGCATCGCTGAATTTGGTGACGCTGCTGGCATTCAGGTTGACCCAACCGGTTTTGGCTTGTTCGCCTGCCTTGCCAGGGAATTTGATCTGGCGCCAGTGTGCATCGTTGAAAGGTTGAAGTGCATCAGGCCCCAGAACCCGGCCAAAGCGCAACAGTTCATAACCCGCACTCGGGGACTGCGGGTAGTATTGCTTGGCTTTGTCGTAGAGTTTGTACTCGTATTTGTCCTCTTCCTTATGTGCGCCTATTTCTATCCCGCTCAGGTAAAACGACGTCAGTGTGCAGTCGCCTTTTTCATAGCGCATGCGAACGAAAATACCGGCCTGTAATTGCGACGCGACCGCCGCTTCGTAGCCATTGATTGTAGCAGGGACTTCCATGGACGATATTGCACTGCCACCGGCCTGGATGGGTGGGTCAATCGGCATCGCGGGAGGGCGATAAGCTACCCCGCTATTGTTTAACGATTGGCGGCGATCAGGCGGCGCAGCCTCGTAAATGAGTACCTCAGGAGCGACAAAGAAATAGAGATCGCCCCAGCAACTCTCCCTGCGGCCGTTATGGGCCTGGTAGTTAAGCTCCCGAGTGGTTCGACCTATCAAATGCGCTATCTGACTTTGATCGGCAATGATCTCGAAATGGATACGCCCCCCTTGCCGTAGATGCTGCCCGCTTCGCCAATAGCATCTTTGCGCAAGACCGCCGAGCCTGTTTGCAGGGGCGTCAGACTAATCTTCGACAGGTGCATGTAAATCGAATAAAAAACGACTTTGGCGTTGTCACCTTCACCGATCTCCGTCTCATGCCGAATAACCACGCACCCGTCATCCGTCCATTTACCGGTGTAGCGCAGGGGGTGATTCGGATCCGTGCTCGCGGGGGTGGGATTGCGAAAGTAAGCCAAGGTCCCATCAGCTATGGCGCGAACAGGAATAGCTCTCCCACCTTCTTGAGGCGCAGTCAGATGGATGCCGCCGTGCCAGTTAAGGTCAAAGCTCAGCGGATAACCGCCATCGCCAGGAGCACCGCCGACCATGGCGCGGGCCAGAAACTCGTCGTCGGTTTCGCCGGCAACCGGGGCCGGTAAAAAGGGAGGGCTAATAATCACTGGGGAAAGTCCTTGTCCATGTTGACGCTGCTGTTCGGTTCATAACGAAAAAAGGTAATCGTCAGTCGGCTCGTCCTTGTCTGACGGCGAATTGACCGGCGCCTGCTCCAACACATCCCCCGCCTTGTCCTGATCAGCCACTCCCGGCAACCTGGGCAATTTAATGGCGATTCCCTTTCCGCACCCGGGTGAGCCGCCAGCGTTGACCTTCACCTGTGGCCCCTGCACCGTCACGCCAGCGGGATCCAGCTTGAGAAAGCTGCCTCCGGCCTTTGCGGTGAATTCCATCCCCGCCTCCATGACTATTTTGTCGCCGCACTTGATGTGGATTTCGTTGCCCGCACGGACCAGCAGCGCCCTGCCGAGCTTGACGTGCTTATTCGCGCCGACGGTCAGATGATCGTCCATGCGCACCTGGACCTTGCGGTCGGCGTCGGTGGTGCGGTGTTCTTCGGCCTTGAATTCGCTGTAGCTGTCGGCTTCGACGGTGTCGTGGCGTTGGTGGCCGACGTGGATTCTCTGATTGTTTTCGATGCGCTCATCCCAGTCACGCTGGGCGTGGATAAAGATCTGTTCGGCGCCTTTTTTGTCTTCGATGCGCACTTCGTTGTAACCGACGCCGCCCGGTGAGCTGAGAGTCTTGAAGACGGTGCGGGTCTTGTGGGCAGGAAGCGCGTAGGGCGTCTCGTTTCGCTTGTGGTACAGGCAGCCGCTGACGATGGGCTGATCGGGGTCGCCTTCCAGGAAGGACACCAGCACTTCCATGCCGACACGGGGGATGGCGATGCCACCATAGCGGTCGCCCGCCCAACCGGAGGACACCCGCAGCCAGCAACTGGCCTGGTCATCGCCCCGGCCTTCGCGGTCCCAGTGGAATTGCACCTTCACCCGACCGTACGGGTCGCAGTGGATGTCTTCGCCCTCGGGTCCGGTGACGATGGCGGTCTGACTGCCAAGCACGCGAGGCTTGGGGTGGTTCAACGCGGGGCGGTAGAACGCCGTCCACGGCGTGGCGAAAAAATGGTTGCGGTAGCCCTGGTGGAAGTCGTCCTGGTTGGCGCTGGTATCGCTGGGCGTAGACTCTTCCAGCACCTGCGGCTGTTTGCCCTCGTGGGCGATCCTGGTGAGCAGCCAGAGGTCGTTCCACTCACTGCGGGGATGGTCGCTGAGCTCCAGGAAGTGGCCGCTGACCAGTCGGGTCTGGTTGCCGTGGCCCTCGGCTTGCTGATAGTCGGCACGGTGGCGCTCCAGTGCGCGCCGGCTGAGCAATTTGCCTCGTGCCTCGTCGTCGAAACGACCGGGATAGTCGTAGTCTTCCAGATCCGGTTGCTTGCTTTGGCCCTCGAGCTTGCAGGCGCCTTCGAGTTGCAGCCTGGGTTGCTCGAAGTCGTAATCGCGGCGGGTGACTCGGCCGGTACGGGTTTCCAGGCGCAGTTTGAAGCGCTTGATTACCGGTTCATCGGCGACCATGCCGCTGTCTTGCACATACGCCGTGGGCTGGCCCAGTCTGGGGAAAAAGGCCTGATCGTCACCGAAGGCCAGCACGTGGGCGTCGCGGCTGTGCTGGAAGTGGTAGTGAATGCCTTCCTCTTCGCACAAGCGCTGTATCAGGTGCAGATCTGTTTCATCGTATTGCACGCAGTAATCACGTTCAGGGCAGGCCTTAGCGAGGTTGAATCGGTAGGCGTCGCTGAGAATGCCATGTTCTTCGAGAATCGCCGCGATGATGGTCGGCACCGACATTTGCTGGAAAATGCGCTGGTTGGTGCGGTGATGCAGGTATTGCAACTGCGGCACCAGGGAGACTTTGTAACGGCTCAGGCGCTTGCCCGCATCGCCTTGGGCGACGCTGTAGATCTGACCGTGGATACCGGCGCCGTGCTGATCGAAAGCCAGGAACGCCTGCTTGTGCAGCAGGGTTTCCAGGTCCAGGTTGCTGCGCTCGCTGACCAGTTCGAGGTCGAAACGGTAGGGCTGGCTGATGCCTTCGGTGCCAGTGAACGACAGCACTTGCAGATCGTGCTCAAGATCATTGATGGTTAGCCGGAAGTGAGTCTGGTTGGCAGTGCTTAACATCCCTTGGTGCTCCTTGGCTTGGTGTCGATCCTGCGCGTGAGGAAGGGCCTGACATCGGCTCCCAACACAGCGAAAGGAAGGACACTAAACGAACGGAGCAAGCGACTCTGTAGGGAAAGTCCTAAAGACCGCTAGGAAACTTCTTGAGGTAAGGTTTTTACTTTTTAGGGCTGCCAATGGAGCTGGGCCTGACGGCGTGAGTGGCTTCTCAACCTATCGGATCCGGCTCCAATGTCGTCAGGTCTCAGTGCTCCAGCAACAACGGCACCAACGACAACACCAACAACGTCGCCATCCCCCAGTTGAACACACGCAGCCCCCGCGGGCTGCGCAGTACATTGCGCAACAGGCTGCCGAAACCGGCCCACATGCCGACGCTGGGCAGGTTGATCAGGGCGAACACCGCCGAAATCACCACGACATTGGTGAAGTAGCCCTGCAGGGGCGTGTAAGTGCTGATGGCGCCAATGGCCATGATCCAGGCCTTGGGATTGACCCACTGGAACAGTGCGGCGCCGATAAACGTCAGGGGTTTACCGATGCTGTCGGAGGATTCCGAAGCGGGGCCGGACGTGGCGATTTTCCACGCCAGATACAGCAGATAGGCCGCGCCGACATAACGCAGCAGCGTGTAGAGCAACGGCCAGGTCTGGAACACCGTGCCCAGGCCGAAGCCCACTGCCAGCACCAATACGAAAAAACCGATACTGATGCCCAACATGTGAGGGATAGTGCGGCTGAACCCGAAGTTCACCCCCGAGGCCAGTAGCATGGTGTTATTGGGGCCGGGCGTGGCCGAGGTGACAAAGGCAAACAGGGCGAATGCCAGAAGCAGATCAACGGAAAGCGGCATCTACAGGTCCAGGGTTCAATCAGTCAGGAGCGTCACCGTAGCGAAGCACATCCTGAAAACACATGGACAGTTCAGCGAACTTTAACCGGCACAGTTTCCAAAAAATCAAATTTCACAGGGACTGTTTCAGCCTTGGCGATCAGCTTTGACCACGCCGCTGTCGACGCTGACTTCACCACGATTGTCGAACTCGTGAACAGCCTGCATCTGTGGCTGGGCCATCAGGCGGGCTTTCTGAGCCTGGTATTCATCGAAGGACAGACCGCGACGGTTCAAGTCTTCAAGGGCCAACTGATGGGTTTCCTCAGCGGTGTAAGGACGCAGTTCCACCGGGTTGTGGGTGGAGCAACCAGTGACAATGGCAACGCTGAGTAACATGGCAAGAGTGAGAAGACGGTTCATGGTGCAAGCCTCTGAAGTCGGTTCATTTCGGGAATGAACCTAGGCTACGCCCGGGGCCGTTCTGGTAGAAATCACTGCGCTCGATAGTCGATATCGGGATACGAACGTGGGACCGGCTTTAGCCGGGAAGACGATATGACAGCCGATAGAAATGTATCGATGTTGCCGCCGCCTTCCCGGCTAACGCCGGTCCCACATCTATGAATGCGCTTGCCTAGACTCAGGTCAACCAGTGCCACAACAGCAAGGTCCCGACCAGCCCCACCACCGACACGATGGTCTGCAACACCGACCAGACCCAGATGGTCTGTTTGAGTTGCAGGCCGAAGTATTCGCGGACCATCCAGAAGCCGGCATCGTTGACGTGGCAGAAGAACACCGAACCGGCACCGATGGCCAGAGCCACCAGGGAGCTTTGCGTCGCCGCCAGGCCTGCCATCATCGGCGCAAGGATGCCCGCCGTGGTGGTCGTCGCGACCGTGGCCGAGCCGGTGGCCTGGCGCAATGCCACGGCAATCAGCCAGGCCAGCAGCAGGTACGGCATGTGGGCGCCTTCGGCGACCTTGCTGATGGTCTGGCTGACGCCGGCATCGAGCAGAGTCTGTTTCAAGCCGCCACCGGCGCCAATGGTCAGCAGCAGCACGGCAATCGGTGCGAGGCTTTTACGCAGGGTGCCGCCGACGTGTTCCCGGGAGATACCGTTGGCCCAGCCCAGGCAGATCACGGCAGCAATCACCGCCAGACCCAGGGCAACCAACGGTTCGCCGAGGAATTTCAGGGTCAGGGCGACGTTGCTTTCCGGCTCCATGGCCACTTTGGCCAGGGTGCTGCCGAGCATCAGGATCACCGGCAGCAGAATAATCAGCAGCGACACGCCAAAGCTCGGCTGACGCTTGGCTACAGGCTTGGCCGAAAACAGCTCGCCCAACTCGGCAGGCGCTTCAATATGCAGGCGCTTGGACAGCCAGTTGCCATAGATCGGACCTGCCAGAATCACTGCCGGAATCGCAATGCACAAACCCAGGAGCATGGTCAGGCCAAGATCTGCATGCAGCGCGCTTACCGCAATCAACGGCCCCGGATGAGGTGGCATCAGGGCGTGCAGAGTGGTCATCCCCGCCAGCGCCGGGATGGCGATTTTCAGCAGCGGCTGATCGGAACGCCGGGCCATGACGAAGATGATCGGCACCATCATCACCAAACCGACTTCGAAAAACAGCGGCAGACCGATGACCATGGCCACCAGGGCCATGACCCAAGGCAGCATGCGCCCCTTGCCCAGCCCCAGCAGGGTGCTGGCAATACGGTCGGCAGCGCCGGACTCGGCCATCAACGCACCGAGCATGGCGCCCAGGGCAATGATGATCCCGGCCTCGCCGAGAATGCCGCCCGCGCCTTTACTGAACGCCTTGGCCACCGCTTCAGCGGGCAAACCAGCGCCAATACCGGCAATGAAAGTACCAATCAGGATCGATAGAAAGGGGGGGAGCTTGGTCAGGCTGATCAGTACGATGATGGTGGCAATGGCCACCAGACAACAGATGATCAGACGGGTGTCATGCACCAACCAGGCAGCAGACGATACATCCAAGGGATGACTCCTTATCGTTGTGTGGGTTTCGACGGAAACATTTAGTTATAGTTTTTTTTTCGAAACGATACCTTATCCCCTAACGATTACAGGAAATTCTTTACATAAAGATTGGCTTTAACCCCTCTATCTAAAGGGTTTCTCCGGGATTATGCGCACATTCGATCAAGACCTCGCGCAAGGCCTGGGCAGCTGCCGACAGCTGATGATCGGCGAGCATCATCAGGCCGATGCGTCGTTCGATACGCGGTTCGGACAAAGCCACGCAACAGGCGCCCAGCTCCTGCATTTGCTGGATGCACAGTGATGGCACCGCACTGACCCCCAAGCCATTGGCGACCATGCGCCCGACTGTCGACAGCTGATGACTTTCGAACGCCACGGACAGCTTGCCGTGCTGCGCCTGGACATGTTCCTCAAGCAACAGACGCACGGCAGAGGGGCGTTGCAGGGCGATGAAATCCTCCTTGAGCAATTCACTCCAGGTTACTTCCCCACGCCCGGCCAACGGCGACTCCCTGGGCACCACAGCAACGAAGCGGTCCATGTAGAACGGCGTGAACAACAGCTCGTTGCTAGACTCCGGTTCGAAACCGATCCCCAGCT
Source organism: Pseudomonas sp. Pseusp88 (assembly GCF_047303955.1). Taxonomy (NCBI): domain Bacteria; kingdom Pseudomonadati; phylum Pseudomonadota; class Gammaproteobacteria; order Pseudomonadales; family Pseudomonadaceae; genus Pseudomonas; species Pseudomonas sp. Pseusp88. Next base: position 36,477 of record NZ_JBGLYM010000017.1, read on the forward strand.
CGACCCGGCGATGGCGAACCATTTCCAGCACCTGCTCGTTGATCACGTCATGCACTGCGACATTGACCCGCGGGAACCGCCCGCGAAACACCTTGAGAGCCGCTGGCAGCAAGGTCCCGGCAAACGACGGCATGGCCGACACCGAAACCCGTCCCAGTTGCAGGGTGAAACGCTGGCGCAGCAGTTCCTCGGTATTGTCCCAGTCGGCCAGCAGTTGCCGGGCCAGGGGCAGCAGGGTTTCACCCTCCGGGGTCAGGCTGACACTGCGGGTGGTGCGGCTGAGCAACTGGCCGCCCAGGTCTTCTTCCAGGGCCTTGATCGTCAGGCTCAGGGCCGGTTGCGACAGGTGCAGACGCTCCCCGGCCTGGGCAAAGCTCAGGCTTTGGGCCACAGCCAGAAATGCACGCAGTTGCTTGACGTTCATATATTTAGATTTCTTATCAATTGATCAAAAAAACAAAATTAACAAATCATTGCGTGCGAGAGAAGATGCAACCAACGCCCCACCGACAGACCTGTTGGTCATTTAATAAATAGAAAAGGCAGATCATCATGGCCGGACTCGACAAACGAGTTGCAACCTACGAAGAAGCCCTTGCCGGGCTGACCGATAACATGACCGTACTGGCAGGTGGCTTTGGCCTGTGCGGCATCCCGGAAAACCTGATTGCCCAGATCAAGCGCATGGGCGTCAAGGGGCTGACCGTGGTCTCCAACAACTGCGGCGTCGACGGCTTCGGCCTCGGTATCCTTCTGGAAGACCGGCAGATCCGCAAGATGATCTCGTCCTACGTCGGCGAAAACGCTCTGTTCGAGCGCCAGTTGCTCGACGGCGAGCTGGAAGTCGAACTCACCCCCCAAGGCACTCTCGCGGAAAAATTGCGCGCAGGCGGTGCCGGCATCCCCGCTTTCTACACCGCCACCGGTTACGGCACCCCCGTTGCCGAAGGCAAGGAAACCCGTCAGTTCAACGGCCGCAACGTGATTCTGGAAGAAGCCATCACCGGTGACTTCGCCATCGTCAAGGGCTGGAAAGCCGACCATTTCGGCAATGTGGTCTACCGCCACACAGCGCAGAACTTCAACCCGGTCGTGGCCACCGCAGGCCGCATCACGGTGGTTGAGGTGGAAGAAATCGTCGAACCGGGCGTGCTCCTGCCGACTGAAATCCATACCCCTGGCATCTATGTCGACCGCGTGATCCTGGGCACCTTCGAGAAGCGCATCGAACAGCGCACCCTGAAGAAAGCCTGATCACTGTCCATAACAACAAAGAGATTTCAGACCATGGCACTTTCCCGCGAACAAATGGCCCAGCGCGTCGCCCGCGAACTGAAGGACGGCTACTACGTCAACCTCGGTATCGGCATCCCGACCCTGGTCGCCAACTACGTACCCGATGACATCGACGTGATGCTGCAATCGGAAAACGGCCTGCTTGGCATGGGCGAATTTCCCACCGAAGAAACCGTCGATGCCGACATGATCAACGCTGGCAAACAGACCGTGACCGCCCGTAAAGGCGCGTCGATCTTTTCCTCTGCCGAATCCTTCGCCATGATCCGTGGCGGCCATGTCGACCTGACCGTGCTCGGCGCCTTCGAAGTGGACGTCGAGGGCAACATCGCCTCGTGGATGATCCCTGGCAAGCTGGTCAAGGGCATGGGCGGCGCGATGGACCTGGTGGCCGGTGCCGATAACATCATCGTCACCATGACCCACGCGTCCAAGGACGGCGAGTCCAAACTGCTGTCGCGCTGCAGCCTGCCGCTGACCGGCGCCGGTTGCATCCGCAAGGTGTTGACCGACCTGGCCTACCTGGAAATCGAAAACGGTGCTTTCATCCTGCGCGAACGAGCGCCTGGTGTCAGCGTTGAAGAGATCATCGCCAAGACCGCCGGCAAGCTGATCGTGCCTGACGATGTTGTGGAAATGAGCTTCTGATACCGCTGTAATATTGGGTCTTCATGCTGCATATGACTGCCTCTTCGGATACGAAGGGGCAGCCTGCGTTTTAACCACAGCCGTTTTTTGCGTCACCTGCCAACACTAAAAAGCTCTCCAAAAATAATTCCAAAGAGGTAACACACGTGGCCGCTGATATTGAAGAAAGCCGCTATGCCCGATTTGCCCTGCGTTGCGCCAAATGGGCCGAACGCTGGTTTCCCGACTCCTGGGTGTTCGCCGCCCTGGCCGTGGTCATCGTCACTGTCGGCACCCTGGCCATGGGCGCCAAGCCCGCCGATGCCGCCAAGGCTTTCGGCGACGGTTTCTGGAGCCTGATTCCCTTCACCATGCAGATGGCCTTCGTGGTCATCGGCGGCTATGTGGTCGCCAGCTCGCCACCGGCAGTCAAGCTGATCGACCGCCTGGCTCGGATTCCAAAAAACGGCCGCTCGGCCGTGGCCTGGGTTGCGCTGATTTCCATGGTCGCGTCGCTGCTGAACTGGGGCCTGTCCCTGGTATTCGGCGGTCTGCTGGTTCGCGCCCTCGCCCGCCGCACCGATCTGAAAATGGACTATCGCGCCGCCGGCGCCGCTGCCTACCTGGGTCTTGGCGCCGTATGGGCTCTGGGTCTGTCGTCGTCGGCGGCGCAGTTGCAGGCCAACCCGGCCAGCCTGCCGCCATCGATCCTGGCGATCACCGGGGTGATTCCGTTCACCCAGACCATCTTCCTCTGGCAGTCCGGCGTCATGCTGGCGGCCCTGGTGGTGATCTCGATCATCGTCGCCTACGCCACCGCCCCCGGCCCGAACAGCGCCCGTGATGCCAAGGCCTGCGGCGTCGACCCAAGCTTCAACCTGCCGCCGCTGCCACCGCGCTCGCGTCCCGGCGAATGGCTGGAATACAGCCCGCTGCTGATCATCCTGATGGTGCTGCTGGCTGGCGGCTGGTTGTTCAACGAGTTCTCGACCAAATCGGCGATCACCGCGATTTCCGGCCTGAACACCTACAACTTCCTGTTCATCATGGCCGGCGCCCTGCTGCACTGGCGCCCGCGCAGCTTCCTCGATGCCGTGGCCCGCGCCGTGCCGACCACCACCGGCGTGCTGATCCAGTTCCCGCTGTATGGCTCCATTGCCGCACTGATGACCACGGTCAAAGGCGGCGACGCCCAGACCCTGGCTCACCATATCTCGACCTTCTTCACCAGCATCGCCTCCCATGACACCTATGCCCTGCTGATGGGCGTCTACTCGGCGATCCTCGGCTTCTTCATTCCGTCCGGTGGCGGCAAGTGGATTATCGAAGCGCCGTATGTGATGCAAGTGGCCAATGATCTGAAGTTCCACCTCGGCTGGGCGGTACAGATCTACAACGCCGCCGAAGCGTTGCCGAACCTGATCAACCCGTTCTACATGCTGCCGCTGCTCGGTGTGCTCGGTCTCAAGGCCCGCGATCTGATCGGTTTCTCCTTCGTGCAATTGCTGGTGCATACACCGCTGGTGCTGTTCCTGCTGTGGTTCCTCGGTACTACCCTGGCTTATTTGCCGCCGGTAATGCCTTAAAAGCAGCTGCAAGCCTTTGGCGGTAAGCCGCTGAAATAGAAACGCCGAGGCCACGACCCTCGGCGTTTTTATTTGTGCATCTGGAATACGATCCTGTAGGAGCAGCCTTGGTGGCGATCGAGTGCGAAGCGCTCGCAATGGACCCAGTGTCTGACCTGATGCCATTGCCCGCAGCCAGCTCCTACGGGATTTCATTTCAAGTCAGGATGTTTGCGCATAGTTGCGCTCAACCCTGCACACTCGCGTAGTAAACCCGCGATACCAATCCTTGCGCCCCTGCTGTCGGACCTCACTGTGCTCGGCGTGATTCTTCCAGGCGGCAATGGCGGCGTCATCGGTCCAGTAGGACACTGTAATCCCCAGGCCATCACTGCCCCGGGCCGATTCAACCCCGAGGAAACCCGGCTGCTCGCGCGCCAGTTCAACCATGCGCTGCGCTGCCTCTTCATAGGTGTGACCGTCATCAGCGACCCGCAGCGAGGTAAAGATCACGGCGTAGTAAGGCGTGGCAAAGGTCGCAGTCAGCATGGCGCACCCTCCCCCGCACAAGCCACAACAAAAGCCGAGACCAGCGGCGGCACATGCCCCTGAAGCGCAGCCTGCTCCGGCTGGAACAGGGTGGCGACGAAGAACCCCGGCCCCGGCAACTCTACCGCCCGCACGCTGCCCACCGGATCGCGCCCGCTGATCAGCATGCCGGACTCTATCAGCGCCGCTTCGACGCCCGGCTTGAGGCCATAACTGCAGCGATAGCGCTCGACGATCTCCCTCCTGCCATAGGCCCTGCCCAGGCGCGAATCAGGCGTGCAGCGAATCGCCGCCGAGGCCTCGACCAGGGCGCAGGCCAAGGGCGTGATAATCGCTTCTTCGGCATCCGGACGGGTCTCGGCGTGTTCCGCATCTTTCCAGCCCAGTACATTGCGCGCATATTCGATCAGTGCATGCTGAAAACCACCGCAGGTGCCAAGAAAGGCCACTTGCTGTTCACGGGCATAGCGAATCGCCCGAAGCGCACCGTCCATATCCCGATAAGGGCTGGCGGGTACGCACCAGATACCGTCGAAACCCTCCAATGCCTGTTCAGTACCAATGGTTTCGGTGCTTAACCACTGCGCCGACAGCCTGACTCCAGCAAGTTTTGCCGCCCCCTCCAGCGCCATGGGGATCGCCCGATGCGCCGCCACACCCTGGTTCTGTTCCCCGATCAACGCCACCCGCACTTCCCGTCCGATGCCGCTCATGTCCCACCCCGATGTTGTATTGGCTGTCTTTCGGGTGGAACTATATGATTGCGCCTGCGCATTAAAAATTGGCATTCAGACAAGTGATCTATGCAGCCATGCACTATCGAATCAACCACTCAGATCTTTGCCTGATCCTCGCCCTGGTGCGGGGCAAAACCCTGGCCCGGGCCGCCGAACTGCTCAAGGTCGATGTCTCCACGGTTTTTCGCTCGGTGCGCAAACTGGAGGCGGCACTCGGCACGTCATTGTTCGAGAAAAACCGCAGCGGCTATCAGCCGACCCAGGCCGCGCTGGCTTTGGCGCAGCAAGCGGAAAGTGCCGAGCAGGCCCTGGAGCTGGCGCAGATCAGCCTCGAACAGGGTCGGGAAACCGTCAGCGGTACGGTGCGCGTGACCTGCGCCGGGACCATGCTGCAAAGCCTGCTGCTCCCCGCCCTGAGCCGCTTCATGCCGCGCTACCCGGCCTTGCGCCTGGAACTGACCACGTCCAGCGCCTTCGCCAACCTCAGCCGTCGCGACGCCGATATCGCCATGCGCCTGACCAGCACGCCGCCGGAGCACCTGGTGGGGAATCGTCTCGGCAGCGTCAGTTTCGTGGTCTGCGCCAGCGCGGCCTATCTGCAACGCTGCGGGCACCGCGAGCTGGCTGCCATGGACTGGATAGCCCCTGACGACTTCCTACCCGATCACGAGACCGTGGCCTGGCGTCGGCAGGCACTCCCTGGCGTGGTACCGAACTACCGCTGCAACTCGATGATCACGGTGACGGAAATGGTCCGCGCCGGTATGGGCGTAGCGGCCCTGCCGGACTTTCTGCTCAGTGATCTGGAGCGCCTGAGCGAACCGCTGCAGGGCTACGACACGGCGCTGTGGCTGCTGACCCGCCCCGATTGCCGCGCCCTGCGCTCGGTGGCGACGCTGTTCAGCGAGCTGACGCGCAATATCAGGTTGTCGGCGCCGCACTGAGATTACGCCGGAACTGCCCCGGCGGCAGACCATTGGCCTGGCGAAAACGCCGGGAGAAGTAGGCTTCGTCGGCAAAACCGCAGGCCTGGGCGATATGGCTGATGGGTTGGGTGCTGTTCATCAGATGGGTGCGGGCCAGGCGCATGCGTCGCTCCAGCACCAGCTCGGAGAAAGTGTGGCCGGTCTCCTTGCGCAACAGGTGGGTCAGGTAGTTGGGCGAGAGAAACGCGGCCGCTGCGGCGTCCTTGAGGGTCATGCCAGGGTCGGCGATATGCTCGCGGATGTAGTCCATCACGCGCCCCAACGCATCCCGGCGCCCGCGCTTGTGCGCCTTGCTCGCCGACAGCGCCCATAGCGGCTCATGAAACAGGTTGCAGACCTGACCGATCAGTTGCAGCAGCAGACCGCGCAGGATCAGTCCCGAACCGAGGTGACGCTCACGGTCGATCTCGCGCATGGCATCGAGCAACTGCAAGACCGCCGCGAAGGCCTGATCGTCGAGAATGAAGTCCAGATGCTCCTGAAAACGGAACGGCGCCAGCTCCGGCGCGTCGTTGATGGACACGTCTTCCAGATCCAGCGGATCGCACTGCATCTGTTGCAGGAAAAACTCCTGAGAGAAGTTGATCAGCACGAAATTGCCGTCTTCCGGATGAGGAATCACATGCAGGCGATGGGGCAGGATAAAGGCCAGGGTATTGCGCGGAAATGGCCGCACGGCGCCACCGATATGCTGCACCGTGTCGCCGCCCAGATTGATCTGGATCTGGAAGTATTCATGCCGATGGGGCGAAGTCAGGGCAGGACGCGCCGACTTGTCGCGGATATAAAAGTCCGGACGGTCGCTGCGTTGCTGCATGTCGTAGGTGGGGACGCGGGATAAATCAACCATCTCTCAAGCTCACTGTGCCCTGACCGGTGCATGGTAGGGCATGAGCCGCAGCGGGACCAACACCGAGGGCCCGTTGGAGCGAGGTTGCCCGCGAATCAGGCGATGCGGTGCATCAAGTACACCCCAGTGAGCCCTTCGCGGGCAAGCCTCGCTCCAACGGAGGGCGGCAATCAGCGAGCACCGATAGTCAGGGAAAACTGACTGACGCCCTCGACCCCGCCGGTCACCACATCGCCCTTCTGCAACGCGCCCACGCCTGCCGGAGTACCGGTGTAGATCAGGTCCCCGGCTTTGAGGCCGACCGACTGGGACAGGTAGGCGATCACATCCTTGACCGACCAGATCTGATCGGCCAGGTCGCCGCGCTGACGTTGTTCGCCGTTGACGTCAAGCCAGACCAGGCCCTTGTCAGGGTGGCCGATACGGCTGGCGGGCAGCAGCGGCGTGGCCGGGCCGGACTGGTCGAAAGCCTTGGCGAACTCCCATGGCCGACCCATTTTCTTGGCCTGGGCCTGCAAATCGCGGCGAGTCAGGTCCAGACCGACGCCGTAGCCCCAGACATGTTCAAGCGCCTGTTCAGGGTCGATATCGACGCCGTCCTTGCCGATGGCCACGATCAGTTCGATTTCGTGATGCAGATCCTGGGTCAGCGGCGGGTAGGCAATGGTGCCCTCGGCCGGGACTACGGCATCGGCCGGTTTCATGAAGAAGAATGGCGGCTCGCGATCCGGGTCATGGCCCATTTCCCGGGCGTGTTCGGAATAGTTACGGCCGACACAGAACACCCGACGAATGGGGAAACGCTCAGAGGTACCTTGTACCGCCAGGGATGGGGTGGCAACGGGGGCAATTACAAAGTCAGTCATGGTCCGTTCTCTTCATTAATGCACTCAAGATGCTTTTTTGTGGTACCGGCTTTAGCCGGGAAAGCGGCGGCGCAGAGCTTAAAAATCCAGCGTATATCCCGGCTCCTTCCCGGCCAAAGCCGGTACCACCACGTCATGGGTGCCATTGTGAATGACCCGCTTTGCACGGGCTTGTACGTAACCACCACACTCTTGGACGAAACAACTCAGCTATGGATCGGCGTCAGCACCGGTTCACCGGCAAAGTAAGCCGTAAGGTTCTTGCCTACCAGCCGCACACTGTCTTCCGACGCCTCAGGCGAGAAACCGCCTACGTGAGGCGACAGCAGCACGTTGTCCAGGGTTTTGAAGGCGTCATCGACCCGAGGTTCGTCGTCGAATACATCCAGGGCGGCGCCGGCGATACGCCGCTGTTGCAGGGCGGCGATCAGGGCGGCGGTGTCGATCACACTGCCTCGGGCAATATTGACCACAAAGCCTTCCGGGCCGAGGGCTTCGAGCACCTGGTCATTGACCATATGCCGCGTTCCGGCGCCGCCCGGGGTCGCGAGAATCAGGAAGTCCGACTCCAGGGCCAGGGCCAAAGCCGACGGGCAATAGTGAAAGTCCACGCCCTGGCGCGGCGAGCGGCTGTGATAGTTGACGGACATGCCGAACCCCAGGGCACGCCGGGCAATCGCCATACCCACGGCGCCGAGGCCAAGAATACCGATGCGTTTGCCCTCGAACGACGGCCGGATCAACTTGCGCCATTCGCCACGGCGCACCGAGGCATCGGCCTGGGCGATGTCCCGCACCAGGGCCAGCAACAGCGACATCGTATGATCGGCCACAGTGGAGGCATTGACCCCGGCGCCGTTGGTCACGGTGATGCCTCGGGCCTCGGCAGCGGGCAACTCGACGTTCTCGTAACCCGCGCCACTGACGCAGATGATCCGCAGGTTGGGCAAGGCATCCATTTCCGCGGCATAGAACCCCAGCGGACCGCGAGTGACTACAGCGACGATATCTTCACGTCGGGTCGCCAGGGCTTCGGCGCGAGCGGCCGGGGTCTGGGCAAGAATCAGGTGGAAACCGCTCTGCTCGAGGATCGGTAAATACGCATTGAGGTTTTCCACCAACACCAGCACCGAGGTTGTCATGCATTGCTCCAGGCAGGGCTAAAGAGGTCACAAAATGTGACAGTAGCGCGACTTAGAGCCCTGGCTCAATCCTGAAATCGATTACCTCCGGCTTTCTTGGCCTGATACATGGCCTCGTCGGCGTATTTGAACAGCTGGGCAAGATCGGCGGCATTGCCGGGGAAGTGAGCAATACCGATGCTCGGCCGGATCGGCCATTCAGTGTCGCCGAACAGCATGGGCGCATTCATTTTCTCGAGGATTTTTTCCGCAACCCGCGCAGCATCCTCGACCTTGCTGATGCGCTCCAGCAACACGGCAAACTCATCACCGCCGATTCGCGCCACAGTGTCGGATTCGCGCACACACTGGCTCAGACGCCAGGCGACCTCCTGCAGCAGCAGGTCCCCGGCGGCGTGGCCGAAGGTATCGTTGACCAGCTTGAATTTGTCCAGGTCCAGATAGAGCACTGCCAGCAAGCCCTGATCGGCCCGGACCCGGTTCAGGGCGCCGAGCAGACGCTCCTGCAGCAACATACGGTTGGGCAAACGGGTCAATTGGTCGTATTGCGCCATATGCTGCAAACGCTCGTGCATCTGCTTGCGCTCGATGGCCGCGGCCGCCTGATTGGAAACAAACTGCAGCAGCTCCTGATCCTTGTCGGTATAGGGCGCGCCGCCGACATGGCTCTTGATCATCAGGGCGCCGATGGTGCCACGCTGGGTATTGAGCGGCACACCCAGCCAGCACAGGGAATCGGCATTGACCAGGCAATTGAGGTGCTGAGGGAGCCGCTCGCGATTCCTCGGGCAAAGCAACAGCGCCTGGCCACTCGCGGCGATTTCACTGGCCAGTGCTCCGGCAGTCGGGTCCTGGCGCGTCGGGTCCTGCTCGTCCACGTGATAGGGAAACAGCAACTGCTCTTGCACGGTGTCGTACAGCGCCACTGAAAAACTCCGGGCAGGCAACAGCTGCGCGATGATCTGGTGCAAATGCTGATACAGGCTCAACAGGTCTTCGGCACTGTTGGCCGCCTCGGAAATGCCAAACAGCGCGACCTGCATCACTTCGGCACGCTTGCGCTCGGTGATATCCCGGGCGACCGCAATGCGCAGACGGTCCACCGCCGACCAGCGCGCCGACCACATGATGTGAACGATGCTGCCGTCCTTGCGCAGGTAGCGGTTCTCGAAGTGCAGCTTGGGGTTGCCGGACATGATGTCCGCCGCAGCGACCAGGGTGCGCTCGCGGTCCTCGGGATGGACCAGTTCGAGCATTTGTCGACCGATGAGTTCGTCGGGGGCGTAACCAAAAATATGCTCGGCCGCTGCGCTGACAAAGACGTAGCGCCCTTCACTGTCGACCACGCAAATGGCATCCATCAACATGTCGACAAAGCCCATCAGGGCCGCGCAAGTGTCTGTTTGCATAATCGGGACTGCCTGGAAAATTGAAGCGTTCACGCGCCCGTCGCATTAGTTGAGCAAACTGCCGGGAATCGATCGCCATAGTGCCCTGTTGCGTGGCTTTCAGCCATCACCCGTGCTGAACAATACCTTCGTCCGCGACACAACTGATCACTGAGCGACAGGCGGCTTGCTGGCCCGTATCGATGCTGCTAATGCTGGTCGCCGCAACGCTTTTGAACGCCAATCAAGGAATATTGCCCTCATGTTGAACGGAACGACCTTCACCGCCTTGCACAAGACGCCGTTGGCCAAAGCCTTCGCCAGCCTGGCCCTGGCTGGCGCGCTGCTTTGCGCGACCCCGGCCATGGCCGCCGAAGCCCCCGGCAAGATCATCAGCAGCAAGCTGGGCCTGCCCTGGCCTGCGGTGATCGGCCATCGCGGCGCTTCCTACGATGCCCCGGAAGAGACCATCGCCTCCTACACCCTGGCCCGTGATCTGGGCGCCGACTACCTGGAAATGGACATCCAGCGCACCAAGGACGGCGTGTTGATCGCCCTGCATGACGACAAACTCGGCCGCACCACCAACATTGCCGAAGTGTTCCCGGAGCGCGCCAAGGATCCGGTCAGCACCTTTACCCTGGCCGAACTCAAGCAACTGGACGCCGGTTCCTGGTTCAACAAGGCCTACCCCGAGCGCGCCCGCCCTGGCTTTGTCGGCCTGAAGATCCTGACCCTGGAAGAAGTCATGGCCATCGCCGACGGCGGTGCCAACAAGCCGGGGCTGTACGTGGAAACCAAGGTCCCGGCGCAGTTTCCCGGCATCGAGGCCGATGTACACAAGGTACTGGAAAAAGGCGGCTGGCTGAGCCAGCGTCCGGCAGCGGCCAAGGGCCATGTCAGCGTCGCCAGCACGCCGGGCCGGGTGATCCTGCAAACCTTCGAAAAACCGAGCCTGGAACTGCTGCAGAAAGAAATGCCCAACGTGCCCAAGATCCTCTTGCTGTGGATCGGTGATGGCTACATGGAAGCCAAGTCCAACGTGGCCTACAAGGATTCCGGCTACAAGGACTACGCCAGTTTCTACGCGGCCCAGGAGGTCAAATCCCCGGCCGAATTCGAAGCGTGGCTGGACTGGGCCAAGGCCCACGGCGCCAACGGCATCGGTCCGGCGTCGAAACTCACCCACGGCGGTGACCAGAGCTACATGGACATGATGAAGCCCTGGATGACCAAAATGGCCCACGACAAGGGGTTGGTGATCCATCCCTATACCGTGGACGACCCGGTCGACTTCAAGGCCCTCAAGGCTCAGGGCGCCGACGGTTTCTTCACCAACCGCGCCTCGGTGCTGCTGAAGTTCTATGGCCGGCCGAGCAAGGACAGTATCGATACCATCCTCAAGCGTAATGGTTACTGAGCCGAAAATGAGAGTCTGAACACGAGACAAGGGCAATTGTGGGAGCGGATTCATCCGCGAAGGGGCCGAAACATCCGACACAAGTGTTGCGTGTAAAACATCGCCTTCACGAATGAATTCGCTCCCGCAATATCTGGCTGCACTCGCCAGCCAGGAAACGTCGCCTCGCGAATAAGTTCGCTCCTACAGCGTCAGACTCTGGTGTAAGCTCGTGCGCTGCTGATTGACCCCTTCGAGAGGCTTATGCGGTCCAACTTCCGACGCTCTACCCTTGCAGCGCTGCGCGGCTTTGCCCTGAGCCCCGATGCAGTCTCGATTCTGCCCACGGCTGCCGACTATCGCCGCTGCCTGCTGGAGAAGATCGCCAGCGCTACCCGGCGCATCTACATCATTGCCCTGTACCTGCAACAGGACGAAGCCGGCCAGGAAATCCTCGATGCCCTGTATGCCGCCAAGACCGCACGGCCAGAGCTTGAAGTCGTAGTCCTGGTCGACTGGTTTCGCGCCCAGCGCGGCCTGATCGGAGCCGGTCGCCAGCCGGGCAACTCGACCTGGTATCAGGCACAGAACCTGGAATACGACCAGGAAGTGCCCGTCTATGGCGTACCGGTGCAGACCCGCGAGCTGTTCGGCGTGTTGCATCTCAAGGGCAGCGTGATCGATGACTGCGTGATCTATACCGGCGCCAGCATCAATAACGTCTACCTGCATAAACTCGACAAGTACCGCCTGGATCGCTACCAGTTGCTGCACAGCCCGGCCCTGGCCGATGCCTTCGAGCAACTGGTGCAGCGCGACATCCTGCCGTCCCGGGCCGTACACCGGCTGGACCTGCCGTCACCACCGACTTCACGCAGCCTGCGCGGCGAGATCAAGCTCTTCCGCAGCCATCTCAAGCGCAGCAGCTACGACACGACGCGTGGCGAGCTGGAAAACGGTGAAATGCGCGTGATCCCGCTGCTCGGCGTCGGCCCGCGCAACCCGTTGAATCGGGCCATCTGCGACCTGATCGCGGCCAGCGAGACGCAGCTGACCATCTGCACCCCTTACTTCAATATGCCCCTGGCGGTGAAACGCGAGATCAACCGGGCGCTCAAGCGCGGGGTCAAGGTCGATATCATCATTGGCGACAAGACCGCCAACGACTTCTTTATCCCACCGGATGAGCCTTTCAAGGTGATCTCGGCGCTGCCTTACCTGTACGAAATCAGCCTGCGCCATTTCGCCCAGAAGCATCAGAAGGCAATCAAACGCAATCAGCTCAACCTGCACCTGTGGAAGGACGGCGACAACACCTTTCACCTCAAGGGCATGTGGTGCGACCAACGCTATACCCTGCTGACCGGCAATAACCTCAACCCGCGAGCCTTCAATCTGGACCTGGAAAACGCCCTGCTGATCGACGATCCCAAGGCAGAGTGGGCCGAACCCCGGGCGGCCGAGCTGGAGCGCCTGATGCAGAACACCCGGCGCGTCGAAAAATACGACGAACTCGATACTCTGAAGGAATACCCGACAGCGGTCAGTACCTTCCTGCGCCGGGTCAGCCGGGTACGTATCGAACGCCTGCTCTATCGGATCCTCTAAGGGTGAGCAAAAAAACCGGCATCCGCGCACAACAGGCGGAAGAAACCCGCGCCCGCATCCTCAAGGCAGCCATCAAGGTCTTCACCCGCGATGGCTACTCGGGCGGGCGCATCGAGCAGATTTCCAGCGAAGCCCAGTCCAACGACCGGATGATCTACTACTACTTCGCCAGTAAAGAGAAACTGTTCATCAAGGTGCTTGAACACACCTACGAAGAATTCAACAAGGCCGAAAGCCAGCTACGTCTGGATGTCTCGGCGCCGGTACAGGCGCTGCAGACCCTGGTGGCTTTCATCTGGCGTTACTACGTCGAGCATCCGGAATTTGTCGCCATCCTCAGCATCGAGAACCTGCACAAGGGCAAGCATGTCCGTCAGTCCGGTGAGCTGCGGCGGCTGTCCGGGGAAGCCGTGGGCGTGCTGCAGCCGATCATCGAAGCGGGTCAGGCCCGGGGTCTGTTTCGCGAGGATATCGACCTCAAGCACGTCTACCTGATGATCGCCTCGCTCTGCTACTTCTATAACTCCAACCTCCACACCCTCAGCTCGTTTCTCGACGAAGACCTCGGCGCCCGCGAGCCGCAGCAGGACTGGTTGGGGTTTATCAGCGACCTGGTGGTGCGTGGCGTGATGAAGATCGGCTGAAATAACAAATCACCTTCCCTGTAGGAGCAAGGCTTGCCCGCGAATGCGGTTTTTTAGCTTGAAATAATGCGTCGAACATACAGGCCTCTTCGCGGGCAAGCCTCGCTCCCACATTAGATCTGTGTTTGCCGCACGACCGCACTATCAATGTGTCCCCGGATTCGCCCGCAGATGCGCAACCTTGTTCTGCAGCCCCTCCCACACTGGCTGCGCCGGAGCGAAGCGGCTACGCAGGTAAGCCGTCAACTCGGCAATCTGGGTATCGGACAGGCTGTCCTTGAACCCCGGCATATAGCCCAGGTCGGGAGTCGCCGGGGTGGTGATGCCTTGCAGGATGACCTTGATCAAATTGTCCGGCAGCAAACTGTGCACATTGCTGTTGTTGCCCAGGGCCGGGCTGACACCAAACAGCTTGGGTCCCTTGCCATCGGCATGACAGCCCTGGCAGGAACCTTCAAACACCCGCCGCCCGTTCTCAAGGGAAAGCGGCTGCGCCTGAGGCACGATTTCAGTGACTGGTTGGGCCTGGGCCGATTCATTGAGGGATGCCAGGTACACCGCCATGGCCCGTACGTCGGTCTTGGGCAGTTTCGCCAGCTCGCTGACCACCGGCCCCATGGGCCCGGCGGCAACGCCGTGCTCGGCGGAGTAACCGCTGCTCAGGTAATTGAACAATTGATCCTCGGTCCAGGGCGTCGGCGCCTTCGACAGGCCGTTGAGCGCCGGGGCTTCCCAACCATCGACCAGGCCACCGGAAAGAAACGCCGCGCCGCCCTTCTGCGCGCCCAGCAAGTTGCGCGGCGAATGACAGGCCGCGCAGTGGCCCAGACCATTGACCAGATAAGCCCCACGATTCCATTGCGCGCTGCGCTCAGGTTGCAGCTGAATCTCGCCCTGACGCAAAAACAGCGTATTCCAGCCCGCCATCAACGGTCGATAATTGAACGGAAAGCGCATGGCATTGGCCTTGGCCGGTTGGCTGACCGGCTCCTGGGTCATCAGGTAGGCGTACAGCGCCTGCATGTCGCTGTCATTGATATTGCGAAAAGCCGTATAGGGAAACGCTGGATACAGATGTCGGCCATCGCGCCCAATACCGTCACGCATCGCTCGTTCGAACGCCGGATAGGACCAGTTACCGATGCCGGTCTTTTCGTCAGGTGTGATGTTGCTGCTATAGAGGGTGCCAAAGGGTGTTTCCATGGCCAGGCCACCGGCGTTCACCGCGCCACCCGGCGCGGTATGGCACACAGCGCAGTCCCCCACGGCAGCCAGCAGCCGCCCCCGCTCCAGGGTCGCCGCCGACCAGGTATCGCTGGCCGGGCGACTGATCGAGGCGATTTCGGCGCGCCAGGGCAAGGCGGTTGCCGCCATGCCGAGGATGGCGCCGAACGCGGCAAATAGCGAACCAGACAGCCATTTCGAACGTCTGCGTTCAGGTGACTGTTGCGGGTTGTCGTTAGCCGTGTCGGCCGAGCCTTTCAGAGCCGCCAGCACCCGCTCGGCGGTGATGGGCAACTCGCGGAAACGAATCCCGGTGGCGTCATAGATGGCGTTGGCAATCGCCGCCGCACTGGGCACCGCTGCCGACTCGCCCGCACCCAGGGGCGGTTCACTCTGGCGCGGCATCATCATGACGTCGATCTGCGGCACCTGGGGGAAGGTCAGGATCGGATAACCGCCCCACTCCTTGCTCGCCACAGTGGACTCCTCGAAGGTCACCCGCTCCTTGAGCACCCGGCTGGTGGACTGAATGACGTTGCCATGGATCTGATGGCGCACGCCGTCCGGGTTGACCATCATGCCGGCGTCATGGCCGATCACCACCCGCGTCACGGAGACTTCGCCGCTGATCTTGTCTACCGCCACATCAGCGACCCAGGCCGCCCAGGCGGCGCCGAAGCCAGGGAATTTACTGTGAATGTAGCGCGCGTAGGCAAAGCCGCGGCCACGCAGGATATTGTTTTCGGCCGGGGTCTGCATCGGCGCAGTGCGCGGCTTCCAGTCGGCACGGGCAGCGGTGGATCGGACCAGCTCGGCCGCACGCTCGTCGTTCAGGTAGCGAAGGCGGTACTCGATGGGATCGACCCCGGCGGCGAAGGCCAGCTCGTCGATATAGGATTCATGGGCAAAGGTATTGGGCAGCGCCGACACCCCGCGCATCCACGACGCGCGGACGATGGGCGACATATCGTTGATGGTGACGCGCATATGCTCGAAGTCGTAGGGCGGGATCGAAGTGCGGTCGCCCATTTCGAACAGGGTCGCCACCGGATCAACCCGCCCGGTCAGCAGCAGCGCCAGGGTCGGCGCACCGTTGGACGGATAACTGGTCTGGAAGTCATAACCAGCCACGCCGCCATCGGCATTGATGCCGCCATCGACCTCCATCAGTTGCGCCGTGCCCTTGGGTTCCCACAGGTGTTCCTGCTCCCGGGTCAGTTGCACCCGCACCGGCAAGCCCACGGCGCGGGACAGTAATACCGCGTCGGCACAGACATCATCGGCGCAGTTGCGCCCGTAGCAACCGGCCGCCTCCATACGAATGATCTCGATGCGCTCTTCCGGGCACTCCAGCAGCCAGGCCAGATCGGCGCGCAGCAGATGGGGGTTCTGCGAGCCGGACCACACACGAATGCCATCCTCGCGATAGTCGGCCAGGGCGCAGGACGGGCCAATGGAGCCGTGGATCTGATAAGGCCATAAATAACTGCGGGTCATGCGCTCACTGGCGTTTTCCAGGGCAGACCCAATATCGCCCTTGTCCAGCACCACCCGCTCGATCCGCGGGTTGTCGCGAATCGCCTGGGCCACGTCGCTCATGTCCGGGAGCTTGTGGTTCCAGTCTTTCCAACTGACCTGCAGGGCCTGGGCCGCCTTGGCTGCCTGCTCCTCGCGCAGGGCGACGATGCCAATAAAGTCGCCTATCACCACGACCTGGACGATGCCAGGGATATGGCTGATGGACGACTCATCCACCGATAACAGGCTGGTGCCGACAAACTCGCCGCTGTCGAGCCCGGCATAGGGCGGACGCACCACCCGACCGTGGAGCATGTCCGGCAGGCGCATATCGTGGACGTAGGTCAGCTCGCCGGTAGCCTTGCCAGGAATATCGACCCGTGCCGCGCCCTTGCCGACCAGCCGATAGTCCTCCACAGCCTTGAGCGGCGCGGTGGTCGAAATACTCAGCTCGACATGTTGACCCGCCACCAGCTCGGCGAAACTCAGGTGCCGACCGTCTTCGCCATGGACGATACCCGCGTCGATGCGCAGGCCGGCGATATCCACCGCCAGGCGCTTCGCCGCCTGTTGCAACAGATAGCGCCGGGCTTCGGCGGCAGCGTTGCGCAAGGGGATCGCGGAGATTTGCAGGGTGGCACTGGCGATGGTTGCACCCTGGTTCGGCACGCTGCCGGTATCGCCCAGGACCATGGTCAACTGGTCCATGCGCAGGTCCAGTTCCTCGGCAACGATCTGCGCCAGGGACGTACGAATCCCGGTGCCCAGGTCGACATGACCATTGAAGCCATAGACCCGGCCATCGTCACAGACGGCAATGAACAGCCCCAGCTCCTTGGGCTTGAGCTGGGCGGTCGCGCCCTTGGCCACGGGGCCGGACGGCGGCTGAATCTGGTCGACAATCAGCAGCACGCCATTACGGGCCAGCAGTTGATCACGGGTAGGCGTTGCTTCAGTCATGGGCGTGGATCCGGGCAAAACGGTTGGCGGGCGGCACGCAGCACGGCCCGAAGAATTTCAATATGGGTGCCGCAGCGACAGAGGTTGGCCGACAGTTCGTTGCGGATCTCGGCTTCGCTGGGATGGGGGTTACGATCGAGCAAGGCCTTGGCGGTCATGATCATGCCGTTCATGCAGTAGCCACATTGCGCGGCCTGCTCATCGATGAATGCCTGTTGCACCGGGTGCGGATATTCGCGGCTGCCGATACCTTCCAGGGTGGTGATCTCGCGGCCCTCAGCCCCGGCCAGGGGAAACACGCAGGAACGTGCGGCGACGCCATCGATCAGCACCGTGCAGGCGCCGCATTCACCCAGACCGCAGCCATATTTCGGCCCGTTGAGCTGCAGATCATTGCGCAGTATTAACAGCAGTGGCGTGTCGGCCATGGCCGTCACCGTGCTGACCTGGCCATTGACTCGCAACGCCAGGGTTTTCTCCGGCGCCAGCCGATGCTCACTCATGCCCCACTCCCCAGTGTTACCGCCCGCACCGTGGCGGTGCGAGGCATTTGATGAAGTAAACACTTCATAAAACAGGCGCAATCAGGGCCGCGCCGTGATTCGCACATTTTGTGTAGTGGTTACTTCATGAAACAAGAGCAGGAACTGTGCCATCTGTAAAATGGCACTGGATCCAGGAGCGATACAGACGTTGTGACCGGGCGTTTACTCGTCTTTGTCGTCGAGCATCTTGCGCAGCAGATAGAGCATCGCCACCCGTTCGCCGGGGTTGAGATTGCTCAGGGTCAGTTCGCTGATGCGGGCGGCATGGGGCACCGTCTCTTCGACCAACAGCCGACCGCTATCGGACAGGCCGACAATGACCTTGCGTCGGTCTTCCGGGTCCGGCTCCAGGGTAATCAGGTCGCGGGCCTTGAGCCGCTCGACGATACCGCGAATGGTGGCCTGGTCCACGGCCGTGGCCTTGACCAGCTCGGTCAGGGAACTGGGGCCCCGATCACGCACAGCACAAAGGGTGACGAATTGCACGGCGGTCAGCTGAGAGTCGCCGACATTCTGTTGGAAGATCGCCATATGCCGCTGGTAGACCTTGCGCAGCAAATGGCCGACCTGCTCGGAAAAAGCGTAAGCGTCTGCGTTAGAGTCATTGTTATTGGGGGACACGATTAGCTCAGTCAACCGGTTGAAGAAGGTGCATACCTTAACCGTGTAGGACCGTTGGAGCGAGGCTTGCCCGCGAAGAGGCCGGTACAGCCGAGACATTTTTGCTGTCCGAGACATCGCCTTCGCGGGCAGGCCTCGCTCCTACGGGGGTCAACCGGCAATTGTCTCCACCACCTGGCCGCCCAACACCACCGCCGAATCATCCAGATAAACATCGCAATGCCGTAGCGGAATATCCATATGGCATGGCGTCTTGCGCGTGCCGCCGACCTCGGTATTGGGCCCGGTGGAGAACAGGAAGTTGCCCTCGAACGCCCGCGCATCCATGCACATGCCGTCGTTCTTGTCGTGCAGACCCATGGCGGTCCATTGCGCACGGGGTTGCAGGCCCCAGCCGATATGGGAAATACCGTAGACCTCGGGGTCATTGAAGTACTTCATGTAGTCGCGAAGATACTCGGCTTCAAAGCCGCCGTGGATCGAGGTGATAAAGCCTTTTTCGATCTCCAGGGTGATTTTTTCCCTGCAGTAGTTCTTGAACGGCAGGAGAATGTCACCGACGTCCACCACCAGCACGCCCTCGGCAGTCTCTTCGTTGGGCCAGGAGAACAGAAAGCCACTGGGCCAGTGATCCCAACGCCCCGGCTCGTCGGCAAAACCGTACTCGGTCACCGACGGGTATTGCCCAAGCGCCGCGCGGAAATCACTGCCTGCCCTGGATTTCACCTGAATCGAGCGCGCCTGTTTCAAGCGCTTCTCGGCAGCCAGCACCCGCTCCTTGTCGGCCAGAGTCGGCAGCATCCGCGCGAGAACTTCCGGGGGTTCCACGGCCAGCAAGATGCGCGTGCCGGTCTTGAGAATCTGCTCCTGCTCCGGGGAATGCAGCAGCATCATGGTGTCGATAACCAGATCTGCCGCTTCCAGGGCCCGTTGCGCGGCGATATTGCCGGTCAGGGCGGTATCGCCGCAGTAGGCGGTCATGTCGTTGCCCATGGCCTTGGGATGATTGAACGATGGCAGCTCCACCGCGTAGACCTTGGCGCCCAGGCGCTGCGCCGCCTCCATGGCCGAACGCACAGTGCGGGCATCGGAATAGTGGCTTTTAAGAACGGCGACACTCTGGGTCGCATCCACCTTCGACAGCGTCAACACGTGTTCGAACATCTGGGTCAGTTGGCAATCGCTGACTGGCATCTTCTTGTCTCCTTCTTCGACTGAACAGTGGCCCCGGCGCGGTGAACATTCGCACCAAAGCAAGGCATGGGCGCATCAGGTCGGTGCGTTTTTATAGTGTACACACCATTTATAAACGATCAGACATCAAATCAACGCCGTCTGCAAGAGCCAGACCACTTCGTTACCCATCAACACAAACCCAATAAAATAAGGTTACCTTGCGTGACACAGGTCATTGACAGGGGATTTATTATTTTTCAAACGTGCTATTTCAATTTCGAAAAAACAGCGTATACACTTTAAAAACGCAGCGAGCTCACCTCGCCACCGAACATGAACAGCCACACGAACAGATGAAGGAAATGCCCATGCCCAGCACACCAAGAATCGCAATCGTCGGCGCCGGCCTGGGTGGCGCCGCCGCTGCCACCTTGTTGCAGCAGGCCGGTTTCACGGTCGATATTTACGAGCAGGCACCGGAGTTCTCACGGATCGGCGCCGGGATTCACATGGGTCCCAACATCATGAAAATCTTCCGTCGCATGGGCATCGAGCAGGCACTCAGCGGCATGGGCTCACACCCGGACTACTGGTTCAGCCGCGACGGGGCCAGCGGTGACTACCTGTCACGCATTGCCCTCGGCGAATTCGCCGTCAAGGAATACGGCGCGGCCTATATCACCGTGCACCGTGGCGACCTGCATGCCCTGCAAATGTCCACCATCGCCCCCGGCACCGTGCATTTCAGCAAGTGCCTGGACCGCCTCGAAGAGACCGATACCGGTGTGCGCCTGAGCTTTACCGATGGCACCACCGCCCAGGCCGACATCGTCATCGGCGCCGACGGCATCAATTCGAAGATTCGTGAAGAACTGTTGGGTGCAGAGAAGCCGCTGTACAGCGGCTGGGTCGCCCATCGCGCACTGATTTCCAGCGACGTGCTGCGCAAGTACAACCTGGACTTCGAGAACTGCGTGAAATGGTGGAGCGAAGACCGTCACATGATGGTCTATCACACCACCGGCAAGCGCGATGAGTACTACTACGTGACCGGCGTGCCCCATGCGGCCTGGGACTTCCAGGGCAACTGGGTGGACAGCAGCCAGGATGAAATGTACGAGGCGTTCGCCGGTTATCACCCCACCGTCCAGGCCCTGATCGAATCCACCGACAGCGTGACCAAATGGCCGCTGCTCAATCGCAACCCGCTGCCGTTGTGGAGCCGCGGCCGCCTGGTCCTGCTGGGCGATGCCTGCCACCCGATGAAACCCCACATGGCCCAGGGCGCAGGCATGGCCATCGAAGACGCGGCCATGCTCACCCGCTGCCTGCAGGAAACCGGCCTGGGCGACTACCGCACCGCCTTCGCCCTCTACGAAGCCAACCGCAAGGAACGTGCATCGCGAGTCCAGGCGGTTTCCAACGCCAACACCTGGCTGCGCACCCAGGAAGATCCGGCCTGGGTCTATGGCTATGACCTCTACGGTCAGGAACTGAAATCCGGGGTGGCCGCGTGAGCACATTCATCCATGGCGGCAACGTCCAGGCCAACGGCATCCGTCAGCACTACCTGCGCTACGGCGGCTCGCGCCATGCCGGGCAACCGGCGCTGATCCTCATTCCCGGCATCACCAGCCCGGCGATTACCTGGGGCTTCGTCGCCGAACGCCTGGGCCAGCATTTCGACACCTATGTGCTGGACGCCCGTGGGCGCGGCCTGTCGTCCACCGGGCCCGAGCTGGATTACAGCGTCGATAGCTGCGCCGACGATATCAGCGCCTTCGTCAAGGCCATGGGCATCGAGCACTACCATCTGGTCGGCCACTCCATGGGCGCGCGCTTTGCCGTGCGCAGCGCGGTGCGCCAGCCCCGTGGCCTGCAACGCCTGGTGTTGATCGATCCGCCGGTCTCCGGCCCCGGTCGCCGCGAGTACCCGAGCAAGCTGCCCTGGTACGTGGATTCGATTCGCCAGGCCCAACAGGGCATGAATGCCGAGGCCATGCGTGCCTTCTGTGCCACTTGGACCGAAGAGCAATTGCAGCTGCGCGCCGAATGGCTGCACACCTGCTATGAACCGGCCATCGTCCGTGCCTTCAATGACTTCCATGAGGTGGATTTCCATCAGGATCTGCCACACCTGCCAGTACCCGCCCTGTTGATGGTGGCCGAGCGTGGCGGCGTCATCCTGCCTGAAGACGAGGCGGAAATTGCCGGGCTGCAACCGGCGATCGAGATCGCCCATGTGGCAGACGCCGGGCACATGATTCCCTGGGATAACCTGGAAGGCTTCTTTACTGCCTTTGGCGATTTCCTGGGACAACCCGTTAATTGATAACCGAACACGAACCCCGTTGGAGCGAGGCTTGCCCGCGAATACGTCGGTACATCCGAGCTGTTTCTCGAAACAGGTACAACGCCTTCGCGGGCAAATCGGATCTCCGCCCACTCACTCCAACAATACATACAGGAGCACGCCATGAGCCAAGAGCAAAGCGCGGACGCCAATTACCAGGGCGTGTGGGGCCAGCGCATCGGTTTCGGCAAGAAACCGGCGCTGCTGATGATCGATTTCATGCAGGGCTATACCACCACCGGCGCACCTTTATATGCACCGGGGGTAGTCAGCGCGGTCAAGGAAAGTGTTGAATTGCTCGCCTGTGCCCGGCAACACGGCATTGTGGTGGTGCATACCAATATTCGTTATCACCCCGGCCACTTTGCCGACGGTGGTATCTGGGTGAAGAAAGCCCCGGTCATGACGGATATGGTCGAAGGCAATCCACTGGCGGCGTTCTGTGTAGAGGTGCTGCCGCAGGACAATGAAGTAGTGATCAGCAAGCAATACGCCAGTTCGTTTTTCGGCACCAGCCTGGCGTCGATGCTGCACGCCCAGGGCATTGACACCGTGGTACTGGCCGGTTGTTCCACCAGCGGCTGCATTCGTGCCACCGCCGTGGATGCCGTGCAGCACGGGTTCCGGACTATCGTCGTGCGCGAATGCGTCGGCGACCGTCACTCGGCTCCCCATGAGGCGAACCTGTTCGATATCGACAGTAAATATGGCGATGTCGTCAGCAAGAGCGAGGCGATGGCGCAGTTTCTCGCGCTGCAATGACACAACGGATTTTGTAGGAGCTGCCGAAGGCTGCGAAAGCGATGTGTCAGACAGATCCATTCGCAGCCTTCGGCAGCTCCTACGAAAATCAGCTTTTTGCAACACCCGGAACCAGGCCATCTAGAGCACTGTCACCACTGCCGAAGCGGGCTGAACAGCTGCTTCGCAGTCTTCTGACACTGCCTTTGGAAGTCGCCATCCCGGTGCTGCCAAAGCACCTGATGCGTGGCTAGACAAAAACCATAAAGGCCGAGTGACTACAGATCACCGCCAGGAGACCACCATGCCCTCTGCGAACAGCTCTGCCGTGACTTCGGTTACGGACCCGATCAAAGCGATGTACCACAAGATCACCTGGAAGCTGATTCCGTTCCTGTGCTTCTGTTATCTGGCGGCTTATCTGGACCGGATCAATATCGGTTTCGCCAAGCTGCAAATGCTCTCCCAGCTGCAATTCAGCGAAACCGCGTTCGGCCTGGGCGCCGGGCTGTTTTTCGTGGGGTATATCCTGTTCGAAGTGCCGAGCAATCTGGTGCTGGAAAAAGTAGGGGCGAAGATCTGGATCGCGCGGATCATGATCACCTGGGGTCTGCTTTCGGCCTGCACCATGCTGGTGACTACACCGACCCAGTTCTATGTCCTGCGTTTCCTGCTCGGTGCCGCTGAAGCCGGCTTTCTGCCGGGTGTGCTGTTCTACCTGACCACCTGGTTCCCGACCCATCGTCGGGGCCGGATCATCGCCCTGTTCATGATCGGCTTGCCGCTGTCGAGCGTGATCGGCGGGCCATTGTCGGGCTGGATCATGGGCCACTTCGACCAGGCTGCCGGTCTGCGCGGCTGGCAATGGCTGTTTTTGGTCGAGGCAGTGCCCAGCGTACTGCTGGGGATCGGTACATTCTGGGCCCTGCCCAACGGCCCGGCCCAGGCCAAATGGCTAAGCAGTGAAGAGAAAGTCCTGCTCGAAGGCGAACTGCGCCTGGACGACGCCGATGGCAAGGACAGCAAAACCAGCTTCAAGGACGGTTTCTTCAACCTCAAGGTATGGATGCTGGGCGGCATAGACTTTTCGATCCTGCTCAGCGCCTACGCCATGGGTTTCTGGATGCCGACGTTCATCCGCAACGCCGGCGTGGTCGACCCGTTCCATATCGGTGTACTGACGGCCCTGCCCAGCATCGCCGCGCTGCTCGGCATGCTGTTCATCGGCGCCAGCTCGGACCGTCATCGTGAACGCCGCTGGCACATCATCGTGCCGTTCCTGATCGGTTCCGTGGCCATGGCGACCAGCACTTTCTTCACCCATAACGTCGCGGCGACCGTGGCCCTGTTCGCCATCGCTTCGGCGGCAATCATTGGTGCGGTACCGGTGTTCTTCAGCCTGCCAGCGACCTTCCTCAAGGGCACCGCCGCCGCCACCGGCTTCGCCCTCGCCTGTTCGCTGGCGAATATCGCCGGGCTGGTCAGCAACTCGATGATGGGCATCGCCATCGACGTCACCGGCAGCAGTGCCGGTGCGCTATGGTTCTTTGCCGGGTGCCTGATTCTCAGCAGCCTGTTGGTGGTGGCACTGCCTGCCAAGTTGGTTAACCGCTGATTAAAGAATCATCGGCATCTGAATGACCGCTGTTCTGTGGGAGCGAATTCATTCGCGAAAGCGCTATTTCATACGATGAAGACGTATCGCCTGTTACGGCGTCTTCGCGAATGAATTCGCTCCCACAGAATTTGCCGTGTCAGCCGTATATCGCATTTATAAAAAGGAAAAGAACATGCAGGGTTTTCTGAAAAGCTGTGCCCTGGCCATTGCCGTCGGGCTGGCCGCCAGCGCAGCACAGGCGACAGAAAAGGTCATCTTCGACACCGATTTCAACGTGCTCAACGACGATGGACAGGCCTTTATCATGCTGGCCCAGTTGCACGCGCAAAAACGCATCGAGCTATTGGGCATGACCCTGGTCAGCGGCAATGCCTGGGTCGATCAGGAACAGGTCGACGCCCTCAAGGCCGTGGAGCGCATGGGGCTGGAAAAGGAAGTGGGCGTCTACTCCGGGGCCGCCTATCCGTTGTTGCATGACTACGCCACCTATGAACAGGAAAAGGCCCTGTTTGGCTCGGGCTGGCCGGGAGCCTTCAAAAACCCGCGACCGACGTCCGCCAGCCAATTGGTCGCGCCACCGGACGGCATGGCCACCCACACCAAACTGCGTAGTGAATCCGCTGCGCAATTCATCATCGACAGTGTCAAGCGCAACCCCCACGAAGTCACCCTGCTGGCGGTCGGCCCCCTGACCAACCTGGCCCTGGCGATCCGCACCGCGCCGGAGATTGTGCCGTTGATCAAGCGGATCGTGTACATGGGCGGTGCCATCGAGATTCCCGGCAACACGACACCTGCTGCGGAATTCAACTGGTGGTTCGACCCGGAAGCGGCCCATATCGTCCTGCGCCAGCCCATCGAGCACGTGATCTTCCCTAACGATGTATGCGAGAAGGTGAACTTCGACGCTTCCGTGTATCAGCGCATCGTCGCCAACAAAGGCGTGATCCCGGACCTGTACAAAAGCGTGTTCGGCCCCACCTTCGCCAAGGACCCGAACTACCACAGCTTCACCTGGGACAGCCTGCCCGCGCTATTCCTGGTCCACCCGGAACTGGTTACCGAATCGAAGGATATGTGGGTCGATGTCGACGCCCATTTCGGCCCGGACTACGGCCGCTCCATGGGCTACAAGAAAGGGGCGCCGGTCGGAACACAGAAGGCCAAAGTCGTGTTCGCCATCAATCAGAAGCAGTTCTGGGATGAGTATGTGTCACTGGTGACCTTGCCTGCGCCCGTGAAGAAACCCTGAAGGTAAAAGTGCCCCGGCAAAAAAGCCGGGGCACATGAATCAGGCCCTGCGTGGCAGGTATTCGGACATGTAGGTGACCGAAAAAGGCACACCCGGAAAATCCAGCTTCAGTCTTGGCAGGACAAAGCCGCCGCAGGATGGACAGGTATCCAGGAAGGTAAAAACCTTGATACTGCGCAACGGTCTACCCTCCATATCGGCTCGAACAACGGTTGCCAGCAGGCGCTCGGCGTCCAGGTGACGCGGAAAATCATCAACGACCAGCGAATCGGCACTTCGCGTCACCGGCAAGCTGACAAAATCCGGATCAGGACCTCTATCGCGAGTAATTGCGCGGGCATCGCGATACGCAACGCCGTCGATTAATGTTTCAGGGGAATCAGCCTCCGCCTGCAGCTTCAGGCGCTTTGCTTTTTTTCCCGCGGCCAATGCGTAATACACCGCTTTGTCACCACTTTGCGTGGTGACAGAGATAAAAGCCAGGTTACTGCCTCCGGTCTGCTTTCTGATCAGCTCCTGTGTCGTTTCAACTGCAATATTCTGCAGGTTCAATTCCACCCAAGGCTTTTTCGGGTTCTGCACAGGTAGCAGATTGTTAAGTACATCAACGATCGCTTGCTGTTCATCAGGCGATCGCTCGACAAGCTGTTTGAAATCACCAATGAACGTTCTGGTCATGCCGACAAAGTTTTTCTGGGCCATTTCGCCGGTGAGGATCCGCGAGGCATAGCTAAGAAGCTCATTATCCTTACCCTCGAATTTACACCACTGGACATACTGCTCATATGTATCAAGCCCGTATAACTGGAGAAAGGGCATCACCACTCTATCTTCAGGAGTCAGTATTTCGAAAAGCAACCGTGCAAGATTTTCGCGGTATTGGATAGCTTCGGGCTGATTGCGAACGATGCGGTATTGGTCGCGCACTGTCAGATACTCGTTGATCAGCCCCCGATCGGTGTCGCTTTCCAATTTCAATCGATAAAATTTCAGTCCCGTATCGTCTGAGGTCTGTGGCTCCATCGCCCAATAGAACACTCCGGTATCCGGCTCGACGACTATCACATCATGAGAATCGACGTTCAGCCTGATCCCCCTTAACGTGCGAGCATCAGCAATGCCAGTGGCGATACCGGGCAGTTCGATAACGGGGACTTCATGATTGACGACCGCCTCGTCAAACTGAAAGTCGGGCCGAAACCCCAGGCGCAATTGCATGGACAGCCGCCCCCCGAAGGTATCGTGATACACCACCGTATCGGGCAACAGAAACATCTCACGCTCTTCTGCGGTCAGGGCAGCCAGAGTCCCCGGCAATCGGCGAACGGGCGGTACCCATTTGCAGACCTTGCCTTCACTGATCAATACGTCGATTGCCTGTGCGGCATTTCCCAACGGCTCCAGCCTGAACAGACGATACTCGCGCCCCTCGAACGCCCAGCTGATATTGGTGCCCAGATGATCACGCACGCTATCGAGCAGTTGCGCAACCTTACTGACCAGTTTGATCCCGCTTGCGCAGGCCACTTCTTCAAGATCCCGCTTCGCACGACAGAGGACTTCAGCCTCCTCAAGCCCGGATTCGCTCACCGACAAAGGCGCCACATCCAGCCTACGCAACGCCACAGGCTCTTCCCTGTTATCAAGACGGTAAACCCGGTTATCCACCAGAACGTCGAACACGCCCTCGCGCCGCTCGATCACGCGAGTCTGGCAGCCTCGGCCGATCCACATCTCATGACAGCCCTCCTCCGTCAGTCGCGCCGGTATTACAGGCGGGTAATGGCCAGGGGTGATGCCATCAGCCGATGACAATTCCACGCCAGACCTTTGCGCAATCAGCGCCAGGCGCTTGCCGTAAGCCTGATCGGTGTAAGGGTCCAGCGCACGGTAATCGGCGGCTTCGGCGCTGCCAATGTTGCGCACAGCGATGTCGGGCAGCCCATCCACGGTTGCGCGAAGACCGTTGCCCACCGCCAGACCGTCGAACAGCAATTCAGGACGCCCGATGGCCTGACGGAGCGCCGGCACCGCCACGAACAGACTCTCCCAAAGCGACCGCGACAGGCGCACCCCAGGCTTGAGCAGGTCGACGAAACCAAGGGCCGTGGTCTGTCGGGCAATATCAATACCCAAGCGGCCGAGCACTGTGCCCAGCGAGCGGGCAGCCGACAACACGCTCAACTCTCCTGCCCGCAACAACAGAATCGCCGTGGAACGCAGAAACTGGCCCATGGGTACCAGGGTCACCAGCGCGTCCAGGGCGCAATTGAAGATCACCCCTGCCGAGTGATCGCCCTTGCGCAGATCGGCAATGCAGCCATAGAAGGGTACGAACAGGCGGGCAAACTGATCGGCGGCCTGCTGCTCATGGGCCCACAGCTGCTCCCAGTCGGTTTGATGACGGGTCTGGCTCTGCAACTGATCAAGCGTCGGCGCCAGCAGATGTTCGGCAGCGGCCCTGGCCAGGCGCTGACGCATGCCCTGAAGGTTGCCGTCCTCGACAAAAACCAGGTCCGGCGCTGCTTTCAGTGTGCCCTCAAGCGGATGACGTGGAGACGTCGCCGAGCGGGAAACCGTGCCATGCAGGTAGGCATCACTGTCCAGCGCCACAAGGGGAGTCATCTCAGCCTGGGCCACATGCAATGCGTGTTCGTTATGATGATGTATTGCCTGAATGGGACTGAGGATGCCCGTTGACTCACTGTCCTCCACACGATATTCGAATCGATTGGCGATACGTCGCGCGACGCCGGCGGCAGGGATAATTTCAAAAAAAACTTCGACAGGATGCGCGTGGTCATGAAAGTCGACGCGACGATCACCTGGCTGGCACCTGATGAACAGCCCGTGAAGGGCTTGTTCGCCATCGAAAATGACCCGGCTGACCTCACAGGTATGGTGGGCAAGCAACGCCTGATCGGCATCGGGCATCTCTGCCAGCAGGCGCTCGATGACCTTGGCCTTCACCGCGATCAGGGACTCCTTGAAAGCAGAGAACGCCTGCTCATAGCGTTTCGGTACGGCCGGTTCACCCGCGCTGTACACCTCGCCCATCATCACCAGTTCTTCCACCGAGGCTTCACGCTTGCCCGCCAGCCCAGAGATCCAGCGATCCCATTCGTAGGACGCCGCAACGCTCAAGCCATGCCCTTGCAGCACGGGCCAATGATCGATTTTCACGCCTTGCTTCCATAGCAGCGCAGGCACTTGGGCGTTGCGCAGCAGTGTGTGAGCGAGCTGTTTGCGATCCGGTGGCTTGACAGTAAGCAGGCGCTGCATTTCCTCGGCGTGGGCATCCTGTTGCGTCTTCAGGTACTCCAGCGCCTGACCTGTCTGGGTCGGGCTCGCCCTGGCGATGCCCTGATCGACGACGATGACCCGGTGCGCCGCGGCGTAGCGCAGGGCCGGGATGATCGCGGCCGTGCTCCACGCTTTCTGCACCACAGGATCATCCGACTGGGCGAGAAACTGCCCTGTGGCGAGCAGATCGTCGTCGCTCAGGCGCTCCACTACCCCCGGTGCCAGCGCCTGCACAAATCCCGCACTATGGATCAGCGCCACACTCTGCAACGAGCGGCCATAGCAGAAGTGATCGGCAACCTTCTGGATCAGCAGCTCCGGGGCCAACTCCCGCAGCAGCAGATACTTGAGCATTTCCAGGGTCGGCGCACTCGCCCCGGCGTTGCGCCTGGCGAGGTGGTCAGCGACTTCCTCGAGCAACCTGACATGGTTGTATTGAGTGATATCCCTGCCCCCGAACAATTGCTCAAGAAAGCCGTCGCTCGGCGCGCCGATGCAAAACCGTTCGATGATTGCCCGGCCAAGCAAGGCCTGGCTGATCCGCGGAGAAGCCTGCTCATCGCTGTACCAGCCCATGCGCTTTAACAGGGGTTGGCAAAAGCGCTGGAATGGCTGTGTCTGCATCAAAGCAATCCACCTGTCATGGGCGCTCTGGCTCAACGCGAGTGCAAGGTTATCAAGGCCCAGGGTCTGGAACAGCGATTCGGCGCTGTCGATGCTGCTCCAGCTCGCCATATCAGGCACGGAGTCCGTCAGTGCAGCGATAGCTGGCAGGGGTTCGAAAATGTGCGAAGAATCCGCAGAGAGGTCATTGGCCATGTTCAATATTCCAGTAGTCCGAGTGAGCAAAAAAGTGGCTGACACTGGAAAAACGGAATCGAAACAAAGGGCCTTGATCAATCAGCAAAGGCGACGCGGCAAGTAAGCCTTTTCTGCAGTTCAGGAGGCTCTGGCGCGCTTGATACAGGGATGGAAAGTGCTACCCTGCGCGGCGACGCGGATGTAAGCAAATATTACATGCGCATCGATCCATGCCTTTCCGTCACCCGACCATGAGATTGCCCCATGCGCCTTTCTGCTGTCCTGTTCACCGCTGCCCTGTCGCTTTCCCTGATTCCTGCCGCGTTCGCCGCCCCGGATGCGGTGGTCGGTTTCTCGCCAAAAATCGGCGCACAGTCGGCCCAGGACGTGGTGATTGATGCCATTTCCCACGCTCAGCACAGCATTGTCATGGCTGCTTATTCCTTTACCAGCAAGCCTATTGCAACTGCGCTGGTTGAAGCCAAGGGGCGTGGCGTGGATGTGCGCCTGGTCGCCGACAAGCGCGGCAATAGCGGCAAATACTCCGCCACTACTTTTGTTGCCAACAAGAACGTACCGGTACGCCTGAACGGCAAGTACGCGATCATGCATAACAAGTTCATGGTCATCGACGGCAAGGATGTCGAGACCGGTTCCTTCAACTACACCCAGGCCGCCGCCACCAAGAACGCCGAGAACGCCCTGCTGCTGCGCGGCGTGCCCGACCTGGCCGCCAGCTACACCCAGGACTTCGAAAAACTGTGGAGCGAAGGCGAGACCCTGGCGCCGGCCTACTGATCCGGCGGCGCCTGTCAATCACGCTGTAGCACGGCCTGCGCTGCATCTTTGGGCAAGCGCAGGTTATCCAGCATCGCCAGCACGGCGATCAGCGACACGCCGAGAAACACCAGTTGGAAATCAGCGGTGGCCACTGCACCGCTGTTGCCATGAACGAGCATGGCACCGCGCAGCAACAACGCGCCGATGGCCACGCCCAGGCCCATGCTGAGCTGGAAGAACATGCTGAACAGGGTTGAGGCATCGCTCATCCGCGGCTTGCTGATATCGGCAAAACCCAGGGTGTTGTAGGCGGTGAACTGCATCGAGCGCGACAGCCCGCCGACAAACAGGATGAACAGGATCAGCGGCCAGCCCATGGCTTCGTCGATCCAGGCACAGGCGGCAATCGCCAACACCCCGAGCACGCCATTGACCAGCAGCACCGGACGAAAGCCCCAGCGTTGCATGATCGCGGTGGTGAAGGGTTTCATTGCCAGATTGCCGGCAAATACCGCCAGCACCAGCAGCCCCGCATCGAACGCCGACAGCCCGAAGCCCAGCTGAAACATCAGCGGCAACAGGAACGGCAAGGTGCTGATGGCAATGCGAAACAGCGAACCACCGACCAGACTGACCCGGAACGTCTGCACCGCCACCACATCGAGATTGAGCAGCGGCTGCGCACGACGACGCATATGCCGCCAGGCGATGGCCGCCAGCAACAGGCCCAGGACAGTCACGGCCACGCCGGTCCACGGACTGTGCTGACGCTGGCCGAGCATTTCGACGCCATAGAGAAAAGCCCCTCCCGCGCTGCTGGTGAGGACGAAGCCCAACAGGTCGAAGCTGCGCCTCGTAGTTTCGTTATGTTTGGGGATCAGCATCAATGTGGCGATCAGGGCCAGCACGCCCAACGGCAGATTGAGGTAGAAAATCCACGGCCAGCTGCTGTGAGTGACAATAAAGCCACCCAGCGGCGGGCCGAGAATCGGCGCCACCAGACCGGGCCAGGTGATCACCGAAATGGCCCGCACCAGGTCTTTCTTTTCGGTACCGCGCAGCACCGCCAGCCGCCCTACCGGCACCATCATCGCGCCACTGATGCCTTGCAATATCCGGGCGGCGACAAAACTTTCCAGCCCCGTACTCAATCCGCACAACAGCGACGACAGGGTGAACAGCACGATGGCCGAGCCGAAGATCAGCCGCGAACCAAAGCGATCGGCCAGCCAGCCGCTGATGGGAATGAAGATGGCGATGGCCAGCATATAGGCACTCATGCCGATATTCAGATCGACCGCCGCCACGCCAAAAGTCCGAGCCATTTCCGGCAAAGCCGTGGCGATCACCGTGGCGTCGAGGTTTTCCATGAAGAAGGTCACGGCCACCAGAGAGGCGATGGCGGTCGAGCGGGAAATGGGCATTGCAGAGGGCTCCGATACCGATATGCCCGGGGATTCTATTCCGTTGGAGCGAGGCTTGCCCGCGAAAGCGATCTGCCAGGCTCGGGCAGATGTATTGAGTGTACCGGCCTCTTCGCGGGCAAACCTCGCAGCGACAGATTAAGTTTGCAGTTATTTATCGGCGGGCGTATAAATGAGCGCCTACTCACTTATTAAAAGTCCTACCCTTCCCATGGCTCGTCCGAAAAGCGAAGACAAACGCAACGCCATCCTCGATTCCGCCCTGCATATCTTTGCCGAGCTGGGCCTGGGTGCGCCGACGGCGAAGATCGCCAAGGGCGCGGGCGTGGCCGAGGGCACGCTGTTCAACTACTTCGAGACCAAGGACGAGTTGCTCAACCAGTTGTATCTGGAACTCAAGCGTGAGCTGCGCGACATCATGCTGCCGGGTTTCCCCAGGGATCAGAGCATCAAGGCGCGCCTGCATCACACCTGGTGTATCTACGTCGATTGGGGCGTGGCCCAGCCACAGAAACGCAAGGTCATGGCCCTGCTGATGATGTCCGATCGCCTTACAGCGCAGAGCCGTGAAGCCGGGCAGGAAGGTTTCAGGGAGCTGGGCCAGGCCTTGCAAATGAGCGTCGACTGCGGCGTGCTGCGCGACCAGCCGGTGGATTTCACCGCAGCCATCATGCGCAGCCTGGCCGAGACCACCATGGACTTTATGAGCCTTGCACCGGAACAGGCCGAGCGCTACCGCGAAGCCGGTTTCGTCGCGTACTGGAATGCAATTGCCAGGGACTGACCGTTTCACCCGCTTTTTATTTACCCAATAAATGAGTGATTACTTACTCATATACTGCAATTCAACAGGAGATACCTTCATGTCCAAAGTCTGGTTGATCAGCGGCAGTGCCAGTGGCCTGGGCCGTAATATTGCCGAAGCGGTACTCAGCGGCGGTGACCGTTTGCTGGCCACGGCCCGGGATCCGCAACGTCTGGATGATCTGGTGCAGCGCTATGGCGAGCAGATTCGCACCTTCGAGCTGGACGTCACCGACCCGCAGGCCGCCAAGGCTGCGGTAAAGGCGGCCGTCGATGCTTTCGGCCGCCTGGATGTACTGGTCAATAACGCCGGTTACGGGCATATGCAGGCCTTCGAGCAGACCGACGAAGCCGCCTTCCGCCTGGAATTCGAGACCAACTTCTTCGGTGTGGTCAATCTCAGCCGCGCGGCCGTTCCGGTCATGCGCCAGCAGCGCGCCGGGCACATCATTCAGATTTCCTCGGTGGGCGGGCGCATGGGCATGCCGGGCTTGAGTGCTTATCAATCGGCGAAATTCGCCGTGGGCGGCTTCTCCGATGTACTGGCAGCCGAACTCAAGCCACTGGGCGTGCAGGTCACCACCCTGGAGCCGGGCGGCATGCGCACCAATTGGGCGGTGCGTGCCCGTGGCCATGATGAGCCGGTCATGGCCGACTATCAGCCAAGCGTCGGTGCCTTACAGGAGGTGTTACGCAGTATCGCGGGTCAGGAAAACAGCGATCCGGATCGCGTGGCCCAGGTCGTCCTGAAGATCGCCGATCACGCACAACCGCCGCTGCGCCTGCTGCTGGGCAGTGATGCCTTGCAGTACCTGACGCCGGTAGAAGAAGCACGTACCACTGCGGCCGAGCGCTGGAAAGCAGTGACCACCTTCACGGATATCAGCGCCACGGCACTGGTGCCCGAGTTGCCGGCGGCATAACAAAACTGTGGGCTGTTGGACCGGCTTTGGCCGGGAAGGCGCATTAGTGATCGAAAAGATGCAGCGGATGTTCCGCCCCTTTCCCGGCTAAAGCCGGTCCCACAGGACTTCATCAATTCAGACAGTTATTGGAACATTCCCATGAAAATCCTGTTATTCGGCGCCACCGGCATGGTTGGCCAGGGTGTCTTGCATGAATGCCTGAAAGCGGCGGATGTGGAGCGGGTCATAACGGTCGGTCGCACCCCCGTCGGTCAGTCGCACCTCAAACTCGAGGACGTCGTGCAGGCGGATCTATACGACTACAGCACTCTTGAAGAACGCCTGCGCGGTATCGATGCCTGCTTCTTTTGCCTGGGGGTCAGTTCTCTGGGCATGAGCGAGAGCGCTTATAGCCGCGTGACATACGACATCACCGTGGCAGCGGCACAGACCCTGTCACGGCTCAATCCGCAGATGACTTTCGTGTTTATCTCGGGCGCGGGCACCGACAGCAGCGAACAGGGTCGCAGCATGTGGGCGCGGGTCAAGGGCAAGGCGGAAAATGCCCTGCTGCGCCTGCCTTTCAAGGCGGTGTACCTGTTCCGTCCCGGCGCAATCAAGCCGCTGCACGGGCAAAAGTCCAAGACGCCGATGTACCGTCTGATCATCAGTGTCTTTGGACCTTTGTTCTCGCTGTTGCATTGGCTGCTGCCGAACACCGTACTGAGCACAGGGGTGATCGGCCAGGCCATGCTCAATGTGGTGCGACGCGGCGCACCGCAGCAGGTGATGTATGCCAGGGATATCAACGCTGCCGCCCATTGATATCCCTGTGGCAGAACATCACTTTTTCAGCGCGTCGTAGGCTTCAAGCGCATGCAGGGAGTAGATATAGGCGGCACCGGCATTCAGGGAAATCGCCGTGGCCAGGGCAGCCGCTACTTCTTCACGGGTGGCACCAGCCTTGATCGCAGCCTCGGAATGGGCACCGATACAACCGTCGCAGCGGGTAGTGATAGCCACGGCCAGGGAGATCAACTCCCGGGTCTTGGCATCCAGCACATTGTTTTCCGCAGCGGCTTCGCTGAGTGCGCCATAGGCGGCAACCATTTTCGGATTCGACTTGGCGAGTGCGCCAAAGGATTTTTTGATGGTAAGAACCAGATCGGACCAGTTGCTGAACATGAGGGTATCTCCAGAAAGTTAGACTGCATCGACAACACACACAGTGTCCGTCGACGGCGCTTGTCGAACTTTCGCAATACGCTCAACTTCTTGTCCGAAACTCGCAAATGCAGATCGCCGGCGGCTTATTCACTCTAGTCGACACGGCTTCATCAGGAACTGACGGTTGTTTTTGTGGGAGCGAATTCATTCGCGAAAGCGGTATTTCAGGCGACAGAGATGTGCCGACTGTACCGCCCTATTCGCGAATGAATTCGCTCCCACAGAATTCACGTCCTCTGTTCGCGCCTACTGAGTCTCACCCACCTCAGTCTCAGGCAATCAGCCCAGCGCCGCCACCACCATGATTTCCACCAACACCTCCGGCTTGGCCAGGTCGGCCTGTACAGTGGCGCGGGCCGGGGCGCCGCCTTCGGGGAGCCAGGCGTCCCAGATTTCGTTCATTGAGGCGAAGTCTCGGTCGATGTCCTTGAGCCAGATCTGCGCGCTGAGCAGTTGCCCCTTGTTGCTGCCCGCCTCGGCCAGCAGGGCATCGATCTTGGCCAGTACCTGCCGGGTCTGCTCCTTGACCGGCAGGCTCAGGTCGTTCGGCACCTGGCCCGCCAGGTACACCACGCCAGCGTGAATCACGGCGCCGGACATACGGGCATTGCTTTGCAGACGTTGAATCTTGGACATGGGTGCTACTCCTTGAAATGAGGGTCGATCAGCCGCACCAGGCGCTGCGCGCTGCCAAAGGCCAGGGTCAGCCCCAGGGCGCCCTGGCCGCTGTTGATGTAGAGATTGTCACAACCGCTGACCTCCAATACCGGGCGACCGGTCGGGGTCGCCGGGCGCCAGCCGGTCCAGGGTTGGCAATCTTCGACGCGCCAGCCTGCACCGAACAGCGCCCGAGTGGAAGCCCGCAATTGCTCGATACGCGCGGGCGGGATCGAGGCATCGAGGCCGGTCAGCTCGACCATGCCCGCCACCCGCAGGCGCGAACCAATGCGGGCGAACACGGTTTTGCGGCGCATATCGGTGACACTGACGACAGGCGCCGTCACATTGTCATCGATCGGCAGGGTAATGCTGTAGCCCTTGAGAGGGTAAACCGGGATGCGCGTGCCGACCTGAGCCAGCAGCCGCGTACTAAGGGCGCCTGCCGCCAGCACAAAGACATCGGCTTCGATGCGGCGCGGCCCTTCGCTGACGTGCTCCACCGCCAAGGCCCGAACCCGTCGATTGTCGCGGACGATGGCCTGCACCTTGGTGTCGAAACACAGCGTCACGCCCTGCTCTGCCAATAAACGCGCCAGCTCCTGACACAGCTTGCGGCTGTCCACCGAACACTCGCCGGGGGTATGAATCGCGCCATGGAATTGACCGGCATAGCCTGCCAGGGCCGGTTCAACGGCCAGGGTCTCGGCCGGACTCAGGACCTGTTGCCGGGCACCATGGGCGGCCTGGAATTTCACCTGTTCACCAGCCTTGTGCAAGCCTTCGGCGTCTGGATACAGCACCAGTTTTCCGGTGCGGGCAAAGTCGCAATTGACTTGCTGCTCGGCCATGAAGGCATCGACGGCCCGACGGCTTTCTTGCGCCAGTTGCAGCAGCTCCACCGTGGTCTCGCGGGAGGTCGAGGTGCGACAGGCGGCGAGAAATTCCATGCACCAGCGCCATTGCTCGACACTCCACTGCGGGGCGAATTTCAGCGGTCCGCTCCGGTCCAGCAACAGCCCCGGAATGCCTGGCAGCAAGGACGGATCGGCCAATGGCTGCACATAGCTGTAACTCAACTGCGCACCATTGCCCGCACTGGCGCCCATGCCCGGCCCCGCCGCCTGATCGATCACCGTGACCCGGTGCCCGGCCTTGTGCAGGAACCAGGCGCTGCTCAGCCCGACGATGCCCGCACCCACCACACAAATATCCATTACGCCACATCCTTATCCGCCAGGTCCCAACCCGCAGGCCGTTGCCGATGCCAGTCGCTGACCTGTTGATAGGCATGGCCGATGCGCAGGATCAGCGGCTCGGCAAAGGCGCGACCGACGATCTGCATCGACACTGGCATGTGCTGTTCATCGAAACCAATGGGCAGCGCCACCGAGCACAGGTTCAACAGATTGGCGAAGCGCCCGAGCAAGGCCAGGGGCGTACCGTATTCATCCACCTGCGCCAAAGGCACGCTGCCGATGGCGTTGGTCGGGAACACACAGGCGTCGATATTGAGCATGGCATCTTCCATGGCCTGACGAGCGGCGCGGCGCTGGTTGTGCAGCTTGATATAAGCGGCGGCGTCGATGGCCTTGCCGCTCAGTACCCGCCGCTGCACATGGGGGTCGAAGCGCAGGCCCTCACGCTCGAACAGGCCGCCCAGGTTGGCATAGCCCTCGGCACTCATCAGCCCGCCCGCCACGCCCATACAGTAGTCCAGAGACGACGGCAGGGGCTGCTCGACCAGTTGCATACCCAACGCCGCCAACTGCTTGAGGCCTTTATCGTAGGCCACCAGTACACCAGGGGCGATCTGTGCGCGTTCGGCCTCGGGCAGCACCCACAGGCGCAGCCCGGCCACCGGTCTGTTCAGCCCGGCACTGGCACTGACCACCGGTGCCCGGGCTGATACCGCATCCAGCGGGTCCGGCCCCGCCAGAGCATCGAGCATCCAGGCGGCGTCTTCAACGGTATGGGTGATCGGCCCTACGGTATCCAGTGACGGGCACAGTTCAATCAGGCCATGGCGGCTGATCAGGCCGCGAGTCGTCTTCAGGCCGACCAGACCGCACATGCCCGCCGGAATCCGCACCGAGCCCCCGGTATCGGTGCCCAGCGCGGCGCTGGCCAGGCCGCTGGCCACCGCCACCGCCGAGCCGCTGCTGGAGCCCCCCGGCGCGCGATGGACATTGCGGTCCCAAGGGTTCCACGGCGTGCCCATCACCGCATTGGTGCCCCAGCCGCCAAAGGCGAATTCCACGGTGTGGGTCTTACCAAGCACAATTGCTCCGGCCTGTTCCAGACGCCGCACGGCGGTGGCGGTCAGGCTGGAAATACGCGGTGCCTCGGCCAGGGAGCCACCGGTAATGGCCTGGCCGTCGATTTCGAACAGATCCTTGATCGCCACCGGCACCCCGTGCAGCGGCCCCAGGCTGATCCCGGCGGCGCGCTGGCGGTCGGCGGCGATTGCGGCAGCCAGGGCGCGTGTGGCATAGGTCTCGACATAGGCATTGAGCTGGCTGTCGAAACGCTCGATACGCGCCAGTTGTGCCCGCACCAGCGCCTCACTGTTCAGGGCGCCGCTGGCCAGGGCCTGTTGCAACTGGCCGATGCTATAGGAGGTGATGTGATCCAGGTGGCTCATGAGTGACCTCGAAGGGTTTTGCGGCCCCGTGAGAAGCGCTTTTCCAAAGCGCGGGACAGCAAGGACAGAGGGAACGCGATAACGAAATAGAACAGCCCGACCAACAGGAAGATGTGCATCGGCAGAAAGCTTTCCGAGGCGATGGCCTTGGCCGCCAGCATCAGCTCATCGGTGGCGATCAGGGCGCACAGGGAACTGTCCTTGAGGATCGACACATAGGCATTGAGCAACGGCGGCAGCATGCCGCGAATGGCCTGGGGCAGAATCACCGCAGTGAACGCCTGCAAGGGTGTCAGCCCGGTGGCAATGGCCGCTTCGCGCTGGCCACGGTGCAAGGCATCCAGGCCGCCGCGCAGGATCTCCGCGATATAGGCCGCCCCTTGCAGGCCCAGACCCAGGGCACCGGCCCAGTAGCCGGACAGGGTCAGGCCCAGGCTCGGCAAGGCGAAGTACAGCGCCAGCAGCAAGGCCAGCAGCGGCACGGCGCGCATGGCCTGAATGAAGAACACCGCGCAGCGCTTGAGCAAGGCACTGGAGCTTTTCATCGCCCAGGCCAACAACGAACCGAGCAGCGCCGCCAGGACGAAACCGGTCAGGGACAGTTCGGCGCTGACTTGCGCGCCCTGCCACAGCCGTGCGCTCCAGTCGCTCCAGTACTCCGGGTACTGCATGAAGAAACTGATCATCGCGGCGCCCCCCAGTGACGTTCAAGGCGGATGAAAGCCAAACCGATGGGCACGATCATAGCGGCGTAGATACACATCACCGCCAGATAGATCAGCGAGGTCTGGAAGGTCGAGGTCACCAGATTCCGGGCCAGGAACATGATCTCCGGTACGGCAATGGCCGAGGCGATGGAGGTGTCCTTGATCAGTTGCGTGACGTAATTGGCAAACGCCGGCAACGCCGCGCGCAGGGCCTGGGGCAGCAGCACGTAACGCAGGATCTGCCCGTGACCAAGCCCCACCGCCAGCCCGGCCTCATGCTGGCCGACATGCAGGGCTTGCAGCCCGGCGCGAAAGATATCGGCCAGCACCGCACTGCCCACCAGGCTCAGCCCGACAATCGCCGCCAGCCAGGCCGGCAGATTGATGCCCAGGTACGACAGGCCAAAATAGATGAGAAACAGATGGGCCAGGGCCGGGACGTTGCGCATCCATTCGATAAAGCAGGCGATCAGGCCGTGGACGATGCGCGAGCGGCTGAACGTCATGCTGATGGCCAGCAGCAAGCCGCCGACACTGGCCAGAACCAGCGTACACAAGGCAATTTCCAGTGCCGTCAGCGCGCCCTTGAGCAGCAACGGCAACAGGCCGAGAAAGATTTGCAGGTTGGCCATCAAGCACTCTCCAGGGCCACGCGCCCGAGAAAGCTGCGGGTGCGTTCATGCTGGGGATGATCAATGACCTGCACCGAAGGGCCCTGTTCGACGATATGACCACCGTCCATAAAGATCACCCGGTCGGCCACGTCACGGGCAAAGCGCACCTCGTGGGTAACCATGATCATGCTGCGGCCCTCCTCGGCCAGCTCGCGAATCACCGCCAGCACTTCACCAACCAGCTCCGGATCGAGGGCCGAGGTCGGCTCGTCGAACAGGATAACTTTCGGTTGTTGCGCCAGCGCCCTGGCAATCGCCACACGCTGTTGCTGACCGCCGGACAGTTGCTCGGGAAAAGCATCGGCCTTGTGCCGCAAATGGACCTTTTCCAGCATCGCTTCGGCCAGTTCATACGCCTGCTTGCGCGGCATGCCCTGGGCCTTGATCGGGCCAAGGGCGACGTTGTCCCGCACGTTCAGGTGCGGCCACAGATAGAACAGCTGGAAGACCATGGCGATTTCGCGACGCTGCGGAGCCATTTCGCGATCGCTCAACAGGCGACTGCGCTGGCCGTTCCTGACCTGGCCGATCAACTCTTCACCGAGCCAGATTTCCCCGGCCGTGGGCTTTTCCAGATAGTTGATGCACCGCAGGCAAGTGGACTTGCCTGATCCGCTGGGGCCGATCAGGGACAGGGTTTCGCCGGGTTTCAAGTCCAGACTGATACCCTTGAGGACCTCCAGGTCGCCATAGTTCTTGTGCAGTTCGTGCACGCGCAGCAAGGACGGTTCGGGCGGGATCGACATCTTGGCTCACCTCTTTTTATAAATTCGAATTCATCGATAACCCCGTAGGAGCTGCCGAAGGCTGCGAAAGCGGTATGTCAGGAAAACCATTCGCAGCCTTCGGCAGCTCCTACAGAGGAACCTCACCGATTCAATGGCTTACTTACAGCCCGGCAACGTCCAGTCCGCAGGACGATCAACGCCAAGGCGCAGATCCTTGCCGTCTGGCACATACCAGACGTCCTGGGTCAGGCCGTAGCGGGCGCCGATCTTGCGCATCTCGCAGGCTTTCCACATGGCCTGGATCTGTTCGTTGACCGCTGCCACCAGGGCCGGGTTGGCCTTGTTGAAGCCGAACACCACCTGACCGAGGCCCGTCAGCAGCGGGAAATCCGGGTTGTTATCGGTAAAGGCGTTGAAGCGCAGGTGCCATTGTTCGTTGCGGGAGATGGCATACTGCATGACCGGTGGATCGCCGATCACCGCGTCTATACGTCCAGACAGCAGGTCACGTACGGCGGCGTCCGAGGTGTCGTAGAGGGAAACCGTCAAGCCCTGGATCTTGCGCATTTCGGGGATAAAGGAGAAACCGGTGATGGTCCCGACCTTCTTGCCTTCCAGGTCCTTGAGGCTGTGCCAGTCGGTCTTGTCAGTCTGGGTGATCCCATTCTTGAAGTAGTGGATCGGATCGCTCAGGGCCATGATTTTCGAGCGCTGCTCGGTCCAGCCCATGGTGCCGGCCATGACATCGACGCGCCTGGCCTGCACCGAAGCGATGGTTCCGGACCATTCCATCAACGCCGGTTTGACTTTGAGCCCCAGTTTTTCGGAAATTTGTTGAAGGATCTCGCCATCATAGCCAACCATCTTGCTATCTTGATAACCGGTACCCGGCATATCGCCACTAAAGGCAATGGTCAGGCTGCCCGGTTCCACGGTTTCCACCGCAAAAGCGGGGAGCGACGCCAGCACAGACACCAGTAAACCGGCGCATAAACCACTGAAACCTAGTACAGGGGACTTTTTCATGAACCGCTCCTCGATCATTTCTTATGGACAACAGGACGTTTGGCAGTGGCCCCATCGTAGTAGGATCGCTGGCATTAACGGTTGGACGGTTTGCACGAATGATTGAACATTTGCGACATCCGCAAGGCGCACCGGAAAAGCTCGTCGCCCAGCTGGATCAGGACCGCCCTGGCGGCAGCGGCCAGCGCAAGGGCGGCAGCGAACTGTCCATCGGTATCCTGCTGTGGCCGCGCTTTCCCCTGCTGTCGTTGTCCGGCCTGACCGACGCCCTGCGCCATGCCGCCGATATTGGTGATCAGAGCCGGCCGATCCGCTGCCAGTGGAAGGTGCTGGGCACACCGGGCCAACGCGTGCCGTCCAGCAGCGGCCTGGACGTGCCGGTGGACAGTGACCTGACCCAGCCGGAGCGTTTCGATTACATCGCGGTGATTGGCGGCCTGATGGATACGCTGGATCAGGTACCCAAAAGCTATATCGCCTTTTTGCATCAGGCGGTCGCGGCCAAAGTGCCGCTGATCGGCCTGTGCACCGGCAGCTTCGTATTAGCCCGAAATGGATTGATGGAAGGACGCACGGCTTGCGTGCATGCCTATCATGGCGATGACTGGAAACAGCGTTTCCCCAACCTGCGTTTCGTCACCAACAGCGACTTTCTGATCGACAAGGATCGCATCACCTGCGCCGGGGGCATTTCCGTGCTGGAACTGGCGATTCACCTGATCGGCCTGCACTGCGGACCAGACCGGGCGGGCAAGGTGGTACACCAGATGACCGTGGCCAAGAACACCTCCAGCAGCTTCGTCGACCGGCGCAAAGCCCTGGGCTACGCCAGTTCATCCAACCGCCGCCTGCACGAGGCGGTGATGCTCATGGAGAAGCACATGGCCGAGCCTCTGGAGATCGAGGCCATTGCGCAATTGGTCGGCACCAGCAAGCGCCAGCTGGAACGGATCTTCGTGGTGGAAACCCGCAATACCCCGGCGCAGTTCTACCGCCAGGTGCGCCTGCGGTTCGGCCGCTGGCTGCTGGTAAGTTCGGACCGGCAGATCGGCGAAATCGCCTTCGAATGCGGCTTTGCCGACGCGCCGCATTTCATTCGCCAGTTCCAGAGCGCCTTTGGCTTGTCGCCCGGCAAGTTGCGCCGGGCGTTGGAGAAGGATGAGTTGGCGGATCTTTTGTAAACCACACCTGAAGCAGGGAGAAGACGAGCCTACAGCAACCCGTTGCGGGGGCGAATTCATTGACTCTGTCTGCATTAAGTGTTGCGTATGAGGTATCGCGAATTATGTGGGAGCGGATTCATCCGCGAAAAATGTCGTGATTGTGCACACTTCTTCGCGGATAAATCCGCTCCCACAACATCTACGCCTCATCAGAACAGATGGCGGTGCAGCAGCCTGAATCGGTCAGGTAAATCGCTGGCCGCAGCACCTGACGCAGACAGAGCGAATTCATTCGCGAAGAGGCCGGTACATCCAATCGATATTCGTCGCCTGGAATGCCGCTTTCGCGAATGAATTCGCTCCCACATTATTCTCTCGCACACTATCTGTTTACTGCAGTTCACCTGATTTCATGAGCCCAATTTGGCCAACAACTTCTTGGTCAAGCGCTGACGGTTCTGATATCCCGCCCACGGATCGCCCTTGAGCCCCCGCAAACGCTCCTGCAGATTGCCCACATGCCACTGCCCCGCCGAGCGTAACCCGGGCAGTTCGTCCCGACTGATCGGCACCGACACCGGTAACCCAGGACGCGCACGTGCGGAATAAGCGACCACGGTACTGGCACCACGGGTATTGCGCAGGTAGTCGATGAAGATCTTGCCGATGCGGTTTTTCGGCCCTGATGTGGCGGTGAAGCGCTCCGGTAACTGGCGGGTCATGAATTCGGCGATGGCCTTGGCGAAGCCCTTCACGGTGTCCCAGTCGGCCTGCCGGGCCAGGGGCACGATAATGTGCATGCCTTTGCCGCCACTGGTCTTGAGAAAGGATTGCAGGCCCAGTTCATCCAGCACCGCCAGCACCATCTGCG
Organism: Pseudomonas sp. Pseusp88; assembly: GCF_047303955.1. Taxonomy (NCBI): domain Bacteria; kingdom Pseudomonadati; phylum Pseudomonadota; class Gammaproteobacteria; order Pseudomonadales; family Pseudomonadaceae; genus Pseudomonas; species Pseudomonas sp. Pseusp88. The sequence continues at coordinate 79,856 of NZ_JBGLYM010000017.1, forward strand.
TAGCTTCGATCATGCTGCGCCATGGCAGGTCGGGATCGGGGTCCAGGTCGAGGACCATCTGATCCGGAGTTTCGATCTTGTCATGGGTAGCGCCCCAGGTGTGCAACTCGATGGTGCCCATCTGCGCCGCACCGACCAGGGCCTGCACGCTGTCAACCTCCATCAGCCGGGCATGTCCGGGATCCAGGCCCGGATCCAGTTGCTTGATATGGGGGATCGCCAGGCGCTCGGAATGCTTCTGGAAAAACTGCTCCCCGCCAACCCCTTCCGGGCAACGCAGCAGTGCCACCGGGCGCTGATCGAGAAACGGCAGGATCCAGTCGGCAATGGCTTCATAGAACTGCGCCAGCTCAACCTTCTGCACGCCGCTTTCCTTATCGATCACCCGGTCGGGATGGCTGATATCGACGCCCGCCACCCTGACCTTGCCCTTGGCCACAGGCCTGGCGGCGGGGGCGGTCTTGGCGTTGGTCGGGTTGGCTGCAGCCACTTTGACTTTGGGCTTGGCGCGGGATGGCCGTTCGTGGCTCACCTGGTTGACCGGTTTGTCGCTGCGCAGGCCGATAAACACCGCGTGGCGAATAATATTGTCCTGGGTCCACTGGGCGAACTCCGCCTCGCAGATCAACTTGGGCTCGATCCAGTGCACGCCCTTGCTCTGGGCCGCAGTGAGTTTGCTGGACAAGGGCGAAGAATCGCGCTGCAACGGTTGCATCTGCTCGAACAGCTGCTTGAGGGTGGTTTCGCTGAAGCCGGTACCGACCCGCCCGGCATACACCAGTTCGTCTTGCGCGTCATCGTCATTTACCGCCAGCAATAGCGCACCAAAACCACTGCGGCTGCCTTGGGGCTGGGTGTAGCCGATGATCACGAACTCCTGACGCAGACGGCATTTGAGCTTGATCCAGTCCGGGCTGCGCCGGGACTGGTAGACGCTGCCCGGGCGCTTGCCGATCACCCCCTCCAGCCCCATGGCGCTGGCGCTCTCGACGATGTCCTGATGCCCGGCGCGGAAGGTATCGGAGAAGCGCAACAAGCGGCTGCGTTGGTGATCGAGTAACTTCTTCAGGGCATCGCGGCGCTGTTCCAGCGGGGTTTCGCGCAGGTCCTGACCGCTGAGAAACGGCAGGTCGAACAGGTAGTAGACAATGTCCTTGCTGCGGCCGATATCCAGGGCATTTTGCAGCCCCTGGAAATCCGGCAGGCCGTCGTCATTGAGCAGGACCATCTCGCCATCGAGCCAGGTGTCCTCCAGGCCCATGGCCGCCAGCGCCTTGACTTGCATGGGCAGGCGGTCGGTCCAGTCATTGCCGTTGCGACTGAACACCCGCACTTCCTTGCCTTTGATACGGGTCAGCAGCCGATAGCCGTCGAATTTTATTTCATAGAGCCAGTCATCCCCGGCGGGTTCGTCCATCAGCGTGGCCAGTTGCGGTGCAAGGGTTTCCGGCACGGCGCTGGCTTTCTTCTTTGTCGGCGCAGCAGCCTTGGGCTTGGGTTTGGGTTTGGGTTTGGAGACTTTGGCGTTTTTCGGTTTGCCCTTGCCTTCTCCGACCAGCGCGCCACTGATCACGCTTTGCGGTTGCTCGACGAGGATGTCGTATTCGTCCCCGGGTCGGGCCACTTCGTCTTTCTCTTTGATCAGCAGCCACTGCTCCTTGTCGCCGCTGCCTTTGAGATGAGTGCGCACCAATGCCCACTCGCCGCTGAGCTTTTCGCCGATCAGGGTGAATTTGAGCTTGCCGGCCTTGTAGGTTTGCCGAGGGTCGCCGTGGGGCTGCCAGATACCACGATCCCAGACAATCACGTCGCCACCACCGTACTGGCCCTTGGGGATGCTACCCTCGAAACCGGCGTAACCCAGTGGATGATCTTCCACATGCACGGCCAGGCGCTTATTGGTGGGGTCCAGGCTCGGGCCTTTGGGCACCGCCCAACTCTTCAGAGTGCCGTCCAGCTCAAGGCGGAAGTCGTAGTGCAGATGGCTGGCATCGTGCTTTTGAATCACGAAGCTCAGCGACTTGTTCTTGCCCGCGCCCTTGGCCGGGGCTTCCGGCGGCTCGGAGGTGAGGGTGAAATTGCGTTTACGGGTGTACTCACTGTCAGTACCGGCCATGATCAGTTGCCTCCGTGCCTAGGATGCCTTGCGGGTTTTGCGTGAAGTCGCAGCAGGTTTGGCCGGCGCCTTTTTCGCCTTGGCCTTGTTCGCTGCCGGTGCCTTTTTAACGCCCGCCTTGCCCGCCAGGCTGCGTTTGAGCAATTCGGTAAGGTCGATGACATCGGCGCTTTTGCGCTCTTCTTCGCCACCCTCGGTTTCCACGTCCTCGATCTCGCCTTCCCGAGCCTTGGTCTCTACCAGTTCCTTGATCTTTTCCTGGAAGGTGTCGACGTAGTCCTCGGGCTGCCAGTCGGCGCTCATATCGGTCACCAGGCGTTTGGCCATGTCCCGCTCGCTTTTGCTCAGGGTCACTTCGGTCACCGCCTCGCTCAGTTCCAGGCTGTCGAGGGTGCGTACTTCGGCGGGCCAGCGCAGCATCACCAGAACCATGGCCGACTCCAGCGGCATCACTGCGGCCAGGTGCTGGCGGGTATGCAGGACGACATTGGCCAGCGCGACCTTTTTGGTATCCAGCAGGGTTTCACGCAGCAAGGCATAGACCTTCTCGCCGCGCTTGTCCGGGGTCAGGTAGTAGGGTGTGTCGATGTTCTGCAAGGGAATGTCCTTGCTGTCGACGAAGCCGAAGATATCGATGGTCTGGGTCGAGCGCGGGTGAGCCTTGCGAATTTCCTCCTCGCTGATGACCACATAGCGGCCCTTCTCATACTCCACGCCCTTGACGATATTGTCCTTGGTCACTTCCTTTCCCGTGGCCTTGTTGACCCGTTTGTAACCCACCGGGTCCATGCTGCGCTTGTCCAGCCAATCGAAATCCACACCCTGGCTCGACGTGGCCGACACCAGTGCCACGGGGATATGCACCAGACCGAAACTGATTGCGCCCTTCCAGATTGCCCGCGCCATTGCTGTACTCCCTTTGAGCTGTGTAAGGATGACAAGGCGCCGGGCAGCAAAGTTTCGGCCAAGGTGACGACGGGTGGTCAATGCATAAGCTAATAAGCACAAGGTATTTAAATAATATTTTTTAGAACTTTATGATCGATGGCACGACCCTCTGTCCATGAGCCCACCATGTCTAACGTCATTCGAACTATAAAAACCCGCCTGTTCAGCGCCGGGCTGCTCACCGCCCTGGCCTGCGCCATCGCCCTGCCGGTCCAGGCCCGTGAAACCCTGCGCATTGGCTACCAGAAATCTTCGACTCTGATCACCCTGCTCAAGGCCCAGGGCACTCTGGAAAAGACTCTGGGTGAGGATGGTATCGACGTCACCTGGCATGAGTTCGCCAGTGGCCTGCCGCTGCTGGAAGCGCTGAATATCGGCAATGTCGATATCAGTGCCGACGTGGCCGATACCGTGCCGATCTTCGCCCAGGCGGCCCAGGCAAAATTGACCTACTTTGCCGAAGAGTCGCCGTCCCCCAGCGCCCAGGCCATCGTCGTGCCCAAGGATTCGCCGATCCAGCAACTGGCGGATCTGAAGGGCAAGAAAGTTGCCGTGACCAAGGCGGCGGGCACCCATTACCTGCTGATCGCCGCCTTGACCAAGGCCGGGCTGAAGTTCACCGATATCCAGCCCGCCTACCTGTCACCCGCTGACGGTCGGGCGGCATTCGAGAACAACAAGGTCGATGCCTGGGTCACCTGGGAACCCTTCCTGACCAGCGTGCAGCGCCAGTTGCCAACCCGCACCCTCGCCGATGGCACGGGGCTGGCCAGCTACAAGCGCTATTACCTGACCAGCAATGACTACGCGAAGGCTCATCCGCAGGTGTTGAAGCGCGTGTATGAACAGCTGCATCAGGCAGGCGCCTGGATCAAGGCCAACCCCAAAGACGCCGCCCAGGTGCTGGGGCCGTTGTGGGGCAACCTTGACGTGGCCACAGTCGAAGCTGCCAACGCCCATCGCAGTTATCAGGTCGAACCGGTCAAGGCTGATCAGTTGGGCGAACAGCAGAAGATCGCCGATGCGTTCTTTGAGGCGGGGCTGCTGCCCAAGGCAGTGGATGCCAAGGACGTGCAGATCTGGAAGCCGTAACAACGAGTAAGCGAACAACCTGTGGGAGCGAACTCATTCGCGAAGAGGCTGCTCTGGCTTTACAGCAAACATAGAATCTCCCACAGTAGCGCGTGCATATCGTCGGATCTGTGGGAGCGGATTCATCCGCGAAGGGGCCAGTACATCCAACACATTAGCGGCGTCCGAAATAAAGCTTTCGCGAATGAATTCGCTCACACAAGGACCATCAACCCTCGACCTTATCCAGAGTGCGCAGCTTCTGCGGCAACGCCCACAGCAGCAAAGCCGCAGCCACCAGACTGGCAATACCGATCACATAAAGCGCCGGCGTGGTGCTGCCGGTCAGGTCCTTGATACTGCCGACCATCACCGGGCTGACAATCCCGCCGAACTGACCCAGGGTATTGATCACCGCAATCCCGCCCGCCGCGCCTGCACCTGCGCCGGCCAACAGTTTTGGCGGCAAGGCCCAGAAGGCCGGGATGGAAGCGACGATACCGGTGCCCATCAGGGCCAGGGCAACGATCAGAAAGGTCGTGTGCTGGGCAAAGATCCCGGCGCTGAAGAAGCCGATCGCACCGATCACCACCAGACCACAGACAAACTTGCGTCGTTCGCCGCTGGCATCGGACAGGCGCCCGACCACTACCATGCTGATCGCCCCACAGATATAGGGCACGGCGGTGAGCAGGCCGATGATGACCGGGCTTTCGGTACCAGCGCTACGAATCAGCTGCGGCGCCCAGAAGTTCAGGCCGTAGGACGCCACCTGAATAAGGAAGTAGATCAGCCCCAGCATCAGGAAGCCCGGCAGTTTCAGTGCGGCCAACAGCGAGCCACCCTTGTGTGGTTCATGACGGGCGATGCGGCTGGCCAGGTAGGTTTTCTCCTCGCTGGTCAACCAATGGGCGTCGCTGACCTTGTCTTTCAATACCAGCAGCACCAACAGACCAAGCCCTACACACGGCACGCCGCCGAGCAGAAACAGCCAGTGCCAGCCGCGCATGTTCATCACCCCATCCAGATGCCCCAGCACCAGCCCGGACAAAGGCGCACCGACCAGACCGGCAAAAGCCGAGGCCAGGAACAGCATGGAAGTGATGCGGCCGCGATAGTGCTGCGGGAACCACAGCGTCAGGTAATACAGCACGCCGGGGGCAAAACCGGCTTCCATCGCGCCGATAATGAAACGCAGGCCGTAGAACTGCCATTCGCTGTTGACGAACACCATCAAGGCCGTGGCCACGCCCCAGGACATCATGATCCGGGCAATCCAGCGCCGCGCGCCGACCTTGTACAGCATCATGTTGCTGGGCACTTCGAACAGCACATAACCGACCACAAACAATCCGGCGCCCAGGCCGTAGGCGGTGTCGCTCAGACTCAGGTCAGCCTGCAACTGGAACTTGGCGAAGCTGATATTGATCCGGTCGAAGAAGGCAAACAGATAACAGATCATGATCAGCGGCATCAGTCGCCAGGCGACTTTGCTGATCAGGGCTTTTTCGGCACTTATGACTTGTGCGGGAGTGCTGTCCGCGGTTAATGCAGAGATGGTCATTGCGTGGTCTCCAGACGGACTTCCCGAGGGGGTCCGATTGTTTTTGTTGTCTGGGTTGCAGGGATAATCTCGCTCCTATCAAACACAACGTGTCTGAATTGGAATGAGATTTCGTAGGAGCTGCCGAAGGCTGCGAATCGGGCCTACCTGACATACCGCTTTCGCAGCCTGCGGCAGCTCCTACAGATCCGTGTTGGGTGTTCTACATAGGGTTAATTCATGCAACCGAAACCGGCGCCGGATGCAGATCGCAGTTACGCCCGGCCTTGGCCACCTGCCCCGGCATTTCGTGGCCAAGCAGCGCTGGCAATCGACGGGACATCGCCAGCAGATGGGGCAGATCGATTCCGGTAGGAATGCCCATCTCCTCGCACATGTTCACCAGGTCCTCGGTGCAGATATTTCCCGACGCGCCGGGGGCGAACGGACAACCGCCGAGGCCGCCCAATGACGCATCAAAACGCCGCGCACCGGCCTCATAAGCGGCCAGCACATTGCTCAGGCCCAGGCCACGGGTGTTGTGGAAATGCAGGGTCAGTTGCGACGCTGACACCTGGCTCAACACGCGCTGCACCAGTTGATAGACCTGGCGCGGATTGGCCATGCCGGTGGTGTCGGCGAGGCTGATGCCGTCAACGCCGAGTTCCTGGTAGGCATCGACGATCTGCATCACCCGGTCTTCGCTGATCCTGCCTTCGAAGGGGCAACCGAAGGTGGTGGCGATGGAGGCGTTCAAGCTCAGAGTCGTGTCACGGGCCACAGCGACGACATCGCCAAATGCGGTCAGAGACTGTTCGCAGGGCATGCGCATATTGGCCAGGTTATGGGTCTGGCTGGCGGACATCACCAAGTTCAATTCATCGGCCCCGGCAGCAATGGCCCGTTCGGCGCCCTTGAGGTTAGGGATAAGCGCAACGTAGATCACCCCTGGCTGGCGCTGGATGCCGCGAAACACTTCGTCACCATCACGCAGGGCCGGAATGGCCTTGGGCGAGACGAACGAACCGGCTTCAATGCGGGAAAATCCGGCCAGGGACAATTGATCGATCAAGGCGATCTTGTCGGCAGTTTCGACCCATTTGGGCTCGATCTGCAGACCGTCCCGTGGCGCGACTTCCTGGACGATAAGACGTTGGGAAAAGTCATTGATCATTGCACCACCCCTGCACGTTTCAGACGTTCGATATCGCCCTGGGTCAGGCCCAGGCCATTGAGCACACTGTCGGTGTGCTGACCCAGACTCGGCCCCTGCCAGTTGATCTGGCCCGGCGTTTCGGACAGCTTGGGCACGATGCCCGGCATCTTCACTGCGGCACCGCCGGGCAACTGTGCATCGAGCAGCATGTCCCGAGCCTGGTAGTGCGGGTCGGCGACGATATCGGCCACCGAATAGATGCGTCCGGCCGGCACTTGCGCCTGTTCCAGAGCCTGCAATACGACGTCGATGGGCTGGCTGGAAGTCCAGTCAGCGATGGCCTGGTCCAACAGATCGCTCTGCCGGGCACGACCGTCGTTATGAGCGAACTCAGGGTTATCGCCCAGATCGTCGCGACCGATGACCTGCATCAGACGCTTGAAGATCGGGTCGCTATTGCCAGCAATCACCACATAGGCGCCATCGGCGGTAGGATAGGTGTTGGACGGCGCGATACCCGGCAAGGCGCCGCCGCTGCGCTCACGCACATGGCCGAGCATGTCGTATTCAGGGATCAGGCTTTCCATCAGGTTGAACACGCTTTCGGCCAGGGACACATCGACAATCTGCCCGTCGCCCTGGCCGGTCTTGACCCGCAGCAGGGACATCAATGCGCCCATCACCGCGTGCATGGACGCCAGAGAATCGCCAAGGCTGACGCCCACCCGTGCCGGCGGCGAACCGGGTGTGCCGGTGGTGTAGCGGATGCCGCCCATGGCCTCACCAATGGCACCAAAGCCCGGCCGATCACGGTAAGGACCGGTCTGGCCGTAGCCGGAGATGCGTACCAGGGTCAGCTTGGGGTTAATGGCGTGCAGCACGTCCCAGCCCAGGCCGAGTTTTTCCAGGGCACCGGGGCGCAGGTTCTCGATCAGCACATCGGCGCTTTCGGCCAGTTGCTTGACGATGGCGATGCCTTCGGCGGACTTGAGGTTCAGGGCCAGGGATTTTTTATTGCGCGATTGCAGGTACCACCAGAGGGACGTGCCCTCGTGGAGTTTTCGCCATTTACGAAGAGGATCGCCCTGCCCGATCGATTCGATCTTGATCACCTCGGCACCGAACTCACCCAGCAGGCGGGCAGCAAAAGGCGCTGCAATCAGGGTGCCGATCTCGATCACGCGGATACCACTCAGGGGCGCCGTCATCTTCTGTACCTCATGTTTCTTGGAATTTGGGCCAAGACTAGAGGAACAGCGTCGGGCAAAGCCAACCGTCAGTTGGCAAGGGGCGTTCGCGAAACGAGAACGCTCGATTTCTTGGGAATATTCTGTGGGACCGGCTTTAGCCGGGAATACGCCTTCCCGGCTAAAGCCGGTCCCACAGGTGCTCTACGAGATTTCGCGGCGCAAATGCTCAAACAACAACCGGCTCACCGGCGACAACGCCGCTTCATCACGAATCACCAGGACCAGGGTCCGTCGCGACCACTCATCATTCAATGTCACCGCCGTCAGCCCCAGGGACTGGCCGAACAGATCAAAGGCCTTCTGCGGCAGGATGCCGATGCCCATATTGGCCTGGACCATCCGGCACACGGCATCAAAACCGGGCACATGAATGCGCAGGCGCAGGACCTTGCCACTGGCCCGGGCTGCCGCATGGGCGCGCATATTGATCGAACTGGCCGAGTGCAGACCGATATGGTCGCTGTCCAGGGTGTCGGCAAAATCCACCCGCTCGCGCCCGGCCAGAGGGTGATCGGGGCGCATCACCACCACCAGTTGGTCGTGACGATAGGGCACGCTGATCAGCTCGGCAGTGTCGGTGTCCATCGAGCAGATGCCGATATCCGCCACGCCATCGATCACGCCCTGCACCACCCCGGTACTGGGCCGCTCTTCAAGATCGACCTTGACCTGGGCATGGTCCTCGACGAAGTCATGCAGATCTTCCGGCAAGAACTGGATGATCGCCGACAGGTTGGCCAGCATCCGCACATAGCCGCGTATGCCCTGACTGTGTTCGCCCAGTTCCAGGCCGATTTTCTCGACATCGAACAGCATGCGCCGGGCATGGTGCAGCAAGGTCTCCCCCGCCGCCGTCAGGGCCATCCCTTTGGCGTTGCGCACGAACAGGCCGATGCCCAGGGCATCCTCCAGCTCCATCAGGCGCTTGCTCGCTGCCGATACCGCAATCGCCTCCCGAGCCGCCGCCTTGGTCAGGGTGCCTTCTTCATGCACCGCCACGAACAGTTGCAGGGTGATCAGGTCCAGGCGACGAGTGAGGTTTTTATGCAGCATGAAGGGACGCCTCGTTCAGGGTGAGGCAAAGGATATCGCTAAAAACATCGGGCGGTTGCTTGATAGCACTCAGGCCACCCGGTTGCGGCCTTTGTGTTTGGCCTGATACAGCTGCTCATCGGCACGTTTGATCAAGGCCATGGTGTTGCTGTCAGCCGATCTCGCCACCCCGATACCGACACTGACAGTGACCTGCCCAACCGAAGCGAACGGCGCTCCGGCAATGGCAGCGCGAATGTTCTCGGCGACAAAGTCCGGGCTGTACGGTGCGCTGGCCTCCGGCAACAACACGGCGAACTCCTCGCCGCCATAGCGGGCTACAAAATCGGTGCTGCGAATGTTGGCCTGAATCAGCCGGGCCAGTTGCTGCAACACTTCATCACCTATGGCATGACCGTGGGTGTCATTGATGCGCTTGAAATGGTCGGCATCTATCAACAGCAACGCAAACGGCCGCCCCGTACGTTGAAACAGCTGGCTGCACTCAGCGAGCTTTTCATCAAGGCGACGGCGGTTGTAGACACCGGTCAGGGCGTCGTGGGTCGCCAGTTGCCGCAGCTCGGCATTGGCCTGGGTCAACGCGGCAGTACGCAGAGCAACAGTGGCTTCCAGCGATGCGTTGGCTTCTTGCAACTCGCGCTCCTTGCCCAGCAAGGAGTCGGTCATGCCATTGATGGAATGGCCAAGCTGGGCGATCTCAGTTATCGCATGATCCTGGGGAAACTGCGCGCCGGGTTGCTGGTCCTGAACCAGTTTGGCCGAGCGGGCCAGTTGCTCGATGGGCCGGCTCAGGCTCAACGCCAGGTAATAGGCCACCAGGCCGAAGCCAATGGCGGCCACAACACCGAGCAAGAGCAATTTGTAGAACAGGATGTGCGCGGGCTCGAGGGCGATGTCCAGCGGCTGACGTACCACGATATACCAGGCCAGGCCGGAGTTCGACGGGGTCGGCACCACCACCACACTGGTCAGATAGCCGTCGTCACCCACTGACCAGCCCGATCTGATTTGTGCCGACAGGTTATCCATTGTCTGCCCGGCGAGCTGTTCGGGATAAAGCGCTTTGCCGCCCGCATCGACGATCAAGGCTTCAACACCCGGCGCCAGACCTTTTTCCATCACCGCCGACTCGACGATCCGGGTCACCCAACTCCAGTGAGCGTGGGCGCCCAGCACACCGATAACCTGCCCCTCGGCATTGCGAATCGGCGCGGCAAAATCGATGAAGCGCAGCGGCTCGCCATTGCTTGTCCCTTGCAGCAACTTGGCGAGCAGGACCGCCTCGTGGGGATCGCCGGAGTAATTGCCCTGCAACCCCGCCTGAAACCAGGGCCGCGCCTTCACCGATTGATTGACCAACAGGCCCTTGGCCGCCTGTCTGACCTGGCCATTGACGTCGGCGACACCCATCCAGGCATATTCGCCACGGGACTGAGTGCGCAGATCCATGGTGGTGAGGATGTCCGGATCGTCGAGATTGCCGCGACGAAACAGCGGCGAACGGGCGAGCTGGGAAACTTCCAGCTGCCGCTCGGCAAACTGTGAAGCCAATAGCACCGCCGCTGAGCGAGCCGTGTTCAGCAGCGCATTACCACTGGCCAGCTTCATTTGCTCAGTGGCGATATGCCCCACATAGAAGCCCACGCTGAGCAGCGTGAACAATGACAGGCCGGCAAACCAGAGGGTCAGGCGACTGCGCAGGCTGGCTCTGATCATGGCGTGATATCTGAATGCGGAGAGTGGCTTTATGGTAGGCGCAATGATGGCGGTTTAGCTATAGATCCCGGCGTGTCCCTGCGTTGTGCTGACGCAAATAAACGATCGTGCAATGGTGGGACCGGCTTTAGCCGGGAAAGGGCCGCAACAGCCGCTATTAAAGTGCGCCCGTGCCGCCGTGTTCCCGGCGAAAGCCGGTCCCACAGTTCCGTCATTCACACCCTCAGAACCCGACGCTGGCCTGCACAAAGTAGGTGCGTGGCTGCCCCAGGTAGATACCGGCGTTGTTGTCGCTGGAGCGGGTGAAATACTGGTGGTCGAAGAGGTTTTTCACTCCGGCGCCCAGTTTCAGGTTGGACAGCTGTTTACCGAAGTCATAGCCGCCACGCACGTTCCAGGTCATGTAGCCGGGAATGTTGCCGTACTGGCCATCAGCAGTCGGGGTGGTGATGTAATTGCCGTTGAAGCTGCCGTCGGCATTACTGCCGGTCCCCGGGGCGCGCTGTTGCGACTGGGCGTAGCCGTCGATATTCCAGGTCCAGCGGTTGATTTCATAACGCAGCCCGACCGTACCCACCTGGCGCGAGTAGAAAGGCAGGTCGCGCCCCTTGAAGCCGGGGATATCACCCTGGGAAGTGGCGCTGGTGTAGGTGAAACCGGCATTGGCGGTCAGCCCTTGCAAGCGTGAGTCGAGGTTACCCAGATCGTAATGCACCGAGGACTCGATGCCCTCGTGACGGGTCGCGCCGAGGTTGGTCCAGCCCACGTCGTTACTGACATATTGCAACTCGTCGGCGAAGTCGATGTAGAACGCCGTCAGCTCGCCGCCCCAGATGCCGTTATCGAAACGGGTGCCGATCTCGTAAGTCTTGGCCTTCTCCGGCTGCAGGCCGTTTGCTGTGTTATTGCCGCTACCGCCCTGGGCGACCTGGAAGTATTGCAGGCTGCCGAAAGAGGTTTCGTAGTTGGCGAACAGCTTCCAGTTATCGGACAGGTGATACATCACGCTCAGGGCCGGCAGCGGCTCGTTTTCATTGACGCTGCGGTCCTTGGCCGTGACGGGCACATTGTTCAGCCCCATGACGGCCCGTTCGTGCCAGTGGGTATCGATGCTTTCAAAGCGGATACCCGGTGTGAGGGTCCATTTGCCGATATCGATCTTGTCGTCCAGGTACACCGCCGTCGTCTCGGTGCCGCCGGTACGGTCCTGATAGACATGGCCGTCGGACGCCTTGGTTGGAGTCAGCACGTTATTGACCAGGGCCAACTGGCTGGCCTGCTCATGCATCGCTTCCTTGAGGTAGCGTACGCCGAGACTGGCTTCCTGGGTGGTCGGGCCAAGGTCAAAGACATGGGACACCCGCGGCTCGATGCCGAAGGTGTGATAGCTGCGCGGGAACGAGCCCTCGGTCAGCAGGTTGCGCGCGGCAATGTTGCTGCCGCGAAAACTGTCCGAGTAGTAAGTCAGCACTTCGAACTGGGTCGACTCGTCGATCTGGCGCTTGTACTTGATCGAGACGTCCTTGCGTCGCCCGGTGAAGTTGTCGTAATCGCGCACCGACTGATACGGGTTGGCGTCGAACTGCTTCTGGGTCAGGCCGCCGGGCATATCGGCGGTGGCATCGTAGTAATGGAAATTCACCGACAGATCATCATCGTCGGTCAGGGCCCAGTGGGTCTTGAACAGCACATCATTGATGTCGTTGTGGTTGTTGCTTTCGCGATAACCGTCGCCACCCACCTTGGAGTAAAGCAAGGCTGCACCGAGGCCGTTGTCCAGGGTGCCGCCGATAAAGCCGGTCTCCATATTCTTCACGCCGCCGTAGCGGCTCGACTCCAGCGTGGTACTGACTTCGCCGCTCAGGTCCTTGGGAATGGCCCGGGTCACAAAGTTGATCACCCCACCGACGTTCTGTGGTCCATAGCGCACCGAACCGGCACCACGGACGACATCAATGCTGTCGAGGTTACCCACGGCAATCGGCGCCATGGACAGTTGCGGCTGGCCATAGGGGGCGAAGGCCGCGGGCACACCATCGATCAGCACCGTCGAGCGCGGCGACAGACGCGAGGTCAGGCCGCGCACGCCGACGTTGAGGGAAATGTCGCTGCCACCGGTGCCGTTGTTTTCCTGCACCTGCACGCCGGGTATCCGACGCAGCACATCACCGACGGTGGTCGCCGCGTGCTCGACCATGTTTTCCCGGCGCACCACGGTGCGGGCTCCCGGATGATTCTGCACCACGGCCTGATCGGCATCGCCGAGCCAGTCACCCACGACCTTGACGTCGGTAGCCGCGATTTCCAGGCTGCCCGGCGTAGTGCTGGCGCGGGTGCCCTGGGGTTGCAGAATCACGGTATCGGCGGACATTTCGTATTCCAGGCCACTGCCCTTGAGCAAGGCACGCAGGGCCTGTTCCGCCGACAGCTTGCCGTCGACTGCGGGTGCCTGCTTGCCTGCCACCAGTTCCGGGCTGAAGAACAATTGCAGCGAAGCCTGCTGGGCCAGTTGGCTCAGGGCCGCGCCCAACGGTTGCGACTGGATATGAACGACAAGCGAGGTATCGGCCGCCTGGACGGCACCGGCGGCACTGGCGACGGTGATGGCCAGAAACAGCGGCAGCCAGCGCGAAGGCGCGGCAGGCAATGGTTGAAGGGCGGCAGGTTTATTGTTGTTCACGTCAAATGGTGTCCTGAGAGGTCCAGAGTCGGAGCTGTGTCTGCGGGCTGTAATGCAAACCAGTCGCAGTTGGACAAGAAGACGAAGAACTGAAAAAAAACCTGAATCTAGCGTGAAATTATTTCCTGACTGCCATCACCGAGGGTGCGTACCGTCACTGGCAGGATGCTCGGCAAGGCCCGTAACAGAGCGTCTGTGTCATCAGTTTTGAACACACTGGTCAGGCGCAGATTGGCGGTCTTGCCATTGGCCACCAGCAGCGGCCGCTGGCGATAGCGCGAGACTTCCTCGACCACTTCGCTCAGGGGGGCGTCGTTGAAAACCAGCTTGCCATTGCGCCAGGCGATGACTGCGACGGTATTCACAGCACTGGCAGGTGACACCCGGCCGCTGCCATCGATACGGGACCCCAGGCCAGCGGTGAGTACGACGCTCTCGCCCTCGCTGTCCGTGCCATTGACCTTGACCGTGCCCGACTCCACTGCGATCAAAGTCTGGGCCGGGTCGCGGCGCACGTCGAAACGGGTGCCTGTCACCGTTACCCTGCCCTTGCCCGCTTCGACCACGAACGGCCGGGACGGGTCGTGCTGCACGCTGAACATGGCTTCGCCTTCGCTGAGCAGGACCTGCCGCTGCCCACGGACAAAATGCACCTCCATTTGCGTTCGGGAATTAAGATCCACCACCGAACCGTCCGGCAGCGTCACCTGCTTGCGCTCGCCGAATGCAGTGGCGTACTGCCCGTCATAGTTGTTGCCAGAGTGGAGACCAAACCACAGCGCGGCACTCACAGCGACCGCGACCACACTGGCAGCCACGGCGTAACGCAACACCGTGTTTTTGCGCTGCGAGCGCGATGGCAAGAGGCTTGGAGCATCTTCGCGCAGCAGTGTCTGCAAGCGCTCCTTCGACAGCTGATCGGCCGCCCCCCAGATCTGTTGCAGCGCCCGGAACTCCTCGGCGTGCCGCGAATCCTGAGCCAGCCATTCGTCAAAACGAGCCTGCTCCCCGACATCAAGGGGCCGGTCACTGCTCAGGGCAAACCAGGCGGCCGCCTCATCACGCACGGCGTCGGCGCAATCACGATCCGTGGTCATGGCAGGATCCGGTTTGAGAGGATGTGGGCAGTCATGGCTTGGCGGTATCCAGACGATCACGCAAATGACGAAGGGTGCGGATCATATACTTTTCCACCATGTTCTTGCTCAGGCCCATGCGCTCGGCGATTTCCTGCTGGGTCAGGCCTTCGAGCTTCTGCCAGACGAACACTTTGCGGCAATTGAGGGGCAACTCGGCCAGGGCCCGCTCGATGGAGTCGGCCAGCTGGATGGCGTGCATGAATGCCTCCGGATCCCCCGCCTGCGGGACACAATACTCATTGGCCTCCAGCTCCAGCGAGGCCCGCCGGTCTTCACGTCGCCAGGTGTCGACTGCGATATTGCGCGCCGTCTGGTGCAGATAAGCACGGGGCTGCACAGCCTCAGGATCGGATTCCAGCACACGAACGAAAGCATCGTGGGTCAGGTCTTCCGCTTGATGACGACTCTTCAGGCGACGGGTCCATGTGCCAATGAGCTCCTCATAGTGTTCAAGAAAGCCTTTACTGCCTGGCAGCTTGAGAGTCATGGCGGTGTGCTGGAGGGGGGTGGAGGGCGCGAATAGTAATGCTTCCTATTAGCGCATGCAAACTATTCATTGGCCTCACAATCCGCCTTCGCGAATGGCCTTACCCCTACACAACTCACTCCACCGGCGCGTACTGCATCTCCCCATTGCCAAACGACCAATCCTCACGCTTCACATCGATCAGGCTGATCCAGACATCCTCCTTGCGCAGGCCGGTCCGGGCGTGGATACCCTCGGCGACGGCCTTGTAGAACGCTTTCTTCACTTCAACCGTACGCCCGGCATTCCAGGTGATCTGAATGAACACGATGCCGGGGGTGTAGTTGATGCCCAGATAGCCTTGCGCCGGATAAATCAGCTCGTCCGGGGCGTGGCGGTTGATCATCTGGAATTTATCGTGGGCCGGGACGTTGGCGGTGTTGACCATGGCGTCGTAGATCACGTCGCTGATCGCCGCAACGGTTTGTGCGCTGGTGCCGGCGGCGACATCAATTCGGGCTAAGGGCATGTGCAGATCCTTTTGATGGTGGGTGGGGTATTGGGTCTACCCTAGACCTCGGCATATAATTCATCAAACGCATAATTTTCAGAAACTAAATGAGTAAATAGCATGCTATTTGAAGACCTGAAGGCGTTTGTCGCGGTCATCGACTGTGCTTCTCTGACCAAAGCAGCCGAAAAGCTGTGCCTGACCCAGTCGGCCATATCCCGCCGTCTGCAGCACCTGGAAGAGTCGCTCAATGCCAGCCTGTTTGATCGTAGCAGCCGCCCTCCGCTACCGACGGCAATGGGCCATCGGATTTACGAGCAGGCCGTGACCCTGCTGCGCGACGCGGATTATCTGCTGAGCATTCCCCAGGAAGCGGCAATGCCCAGCGGGCGATTTCGCGTGGGGTTTACCCAGGTGGTAGCCGATGTGGTGGTGTTCGAGGCCGTCACGCGGATTCGCCAGGCCTTTTCCGAGCTGGAACTGCAACTGGTAACCCACTGGAGTTCGGAGCTTGAACTGATGATCAGTCGCGGCGAACTCGACGCGGCGACCCTGCTCCTGCCTGCGCCGAGCCGGCTTCCCGAGGGGCTGGCGGGGAAATTGATCACGTCACTGGAGATTGTCGTGGTGCAAAGCAGGCACCACCCCATCGTCGAATCGCCCAGCGATATCAACAGCCTGTCGTGCAGCGAATGGATTCTCAACCCCCGGGGTTGCGGTTACCGCGCGGCGCTGGAAGCGGCCATGGGCGGTCGCGGCCAAAAACTGCGCCTGGGCATCGACACCCACGGCGCAGCCATCCAGATGCGCATGATCGCCGCCGGGCTCGGCTTGGGTCTGCTGCCGAAAAAGCTGTTGCAGGAAAGCCCGCTGCAGGACCAACTGACCATTGTCGAGGTCCGGGATTTTGCCCTGCAGGTGGATATCTGGGTAGCGTATTCCCTCAGGCCGGGAAACCTGCGACAAGCCAATGAGCTGCTGACTGCCAGCGTGGAGCAAGGCTTTGCCTGAGCCTTACAGTCCGATCGTCAAACCATTGGCCGGTAGCGGCAGCGCGGTCTTGTAGCGCACCTGCTTGAGGGCAAAGCTGGAGCGGATATTGGCAACACCGGGAATTTTCGTAAGGTGATTGAGGATAAATCCTTCCAGAGCCTGGATATTCGGCACCAGTACCCGCAACAGGTAATCGGCATCGCCAGTCATCAGGTAGCACTCCATGACTTCCGGGCGCTCGCTGATGGCCGCCTCGAACCGATGCAGGGCATCTTCGACCTGCTTTTCCAGGCTGACGTGGATAAACACGTTGACGTGCAGGCCCAGTACCGCAGGTGCCAGCAACGTGACCTGCTGACGGATCAGGCCGAGTTCTTCCATCGCCTTGACCCGGTTGAAACATGGCGTGGGCGACAGGTTGACGCTTTTGGCCAGTTCGGCGTTGGTGATGCGGGCGTTTTCCTGCAAACGATTGAGGATGCCGATGTCGGTACGATCAAGTTTGCGCATATGGATAAATTCCCTCGCTAAATACGAATATAAAGAATAAATATCTGCAAACCAGCTTTCCAACAAGTAATAACAGAAAATAAATCTCCGGGCACAGGGTTAACATTTTCCCAACTTGAAGCCTCTGTTCCCGGAGAATCGCAATGGCGGATTACGGCCCCGACTGCAATACCCTCGATAGCCCGACACGACGCGGCGGTCTGCTGTCGCCCCAGGCCAAGGGCATTGCGCTGTTGCTGGCAGCCATCGTTATCTGGGGCGCCAACTGGCCAGTGATGAAAACCGGCCTGGCCCACATCACCCCGATCTGGTTCTCCGCCACCCGCTTCGCCCTTGGCGCCGTATGCCTGTTTGTCCTGCAAGGGGTGACCGGCACCCTGCGCCTGCCATCCCGGCGCGACTGGCCACTGATCGTCAGTGTCGGCCTGTTGCAGATGCTGGCCTTTACC
Source organism: Pseudomonas sp. Pseusp88 (assembly GCF_047303955.1). Classification (NCBI taxonomy): domain Bacteria; kingdom Pseudomonadati; phylum Pseudomonadota; class Gammaproteobacteria; order Pseudomonadales; family Pseudomonadaceae; genus Pseudomonas; species Pseudomonas sp. Pseusp88. Next base: position 97,457 of record NZ_JBGLYM010000017.1, read on the forward strand.
GTGCTTGGCGCCATTGCTATGACCCAGATCCCGGCCGGGCGCTCGGCCGTACTGGCCTACACCACCCCCTTGTGGGTGACTCCGGCGGCCCTGCTGTTTTTTGGCGAACGCCTGTCCGCCCGCCTGCTTATCGGCACCTTGCTCGGGGTGATTGGCGTCGGTGTATTGCTCAATCCGCTGACCCTGGATTGGGATAACCGGACCTTGATCAAAGCCAACCTGATGCTCCTCGCCGCGTCGTTCTGCTGGGCCCTGTGCATCCTGCATCTGCGCTACTACAAGGGCAGTTCCAGCGCCTACCAGTTGGCGCCGTGGCAGATGCTCCTGGCCAGTGTGCCTCTGACGATCATGGCGTGGCTCATCGAAGGCCCGTTCACTGGCGACAACTCCCGCACCCTCTGGGAAGTCGCCCTGTTCGTCGGTCCTGTGGCCACGGCCTTCTGCTTCTGCGCGGTCAATGCCGCCAGCATGTGGCTGTCCACCACCAGCATGTCCTCGGCCATGCTCGGCGTGCCGGTAGTGGGGTTGGTGATGTCGGTAATGTTTCTCGGCGAGACCCTGACCACGCCGTTACTGGTGGGCGTACTGGCGATTGTCGGGGGGATTTTGATTGTGACGATCAAGGGCCGTAGTCATCAGGGTGCAGATGTGTCGTGAGTTAAAGCGAGAACGCCAGCGTCTTGCCGAAATACTCCACCGACAGGGCATAGCCCTCCCCCTGAATATCAAACGGCTCGCACATCGCGCCCGTGGTCACGATATCCCCGGCACGCAGCGTCTCTCCTCGCTCGGCCGCATGCTCATAGAGCGCGGCCAATGACTTGAGTGGATCGGTTGCAGCGTCACCGAACAGTCCCTTTGCCCTCGGCGCGCCATCCAGATGTACCACAGCCGTATGCGCCAGCTCGCCCAGGACGCTCAGGTCGAGCCCTGTGCATGCCGGCTCGCCGATGATCAGCGCCTCAAAGCCGACGTTATCGGCGCTGAAGCTGGGCCAGCCGACGGTCTTGCGGTCAGTGAAACGTGAGCGCACCACCTCGAAGGTTACGCAGGTGTAACGAATATCCTGAGGGTCAATGGTCCGGCCAGGCAGCGGTGGCAGGTCGCGATCCAGCACAAAGGCGATTTCACATTCGATGGTGACCGGCGTGCAGGCTGGCAGTCGCAGGTGGACACCGCTGCCGTGCAGACGTGCCCGTTCAAGCTGGCCGATCAATGGCCGCGATAGCTGGCCTGCGCGCATGGCGGCCGGGCTGCCGACGCCCAGTTTCCATCCACCACGAACGCCTCCGACAGCCTGGAACAATGCGTTCTGCGCGTCATAGCCTTGAGCGAGCGTTGCCGGCTTTAGCTCGGCAGGCAGATGATCGAGCAACTCGCCACTGCGCCACGCCTGCAATAAAACCGCTGAAGTGGCGACGGGGTCAAATCCTGTGGTTTGCATCTGCATATCCTTTTAAAGAAGCGCTTGTGTCGCGCGAAATTTCACATCCAGCAGCTGCTCGTACACCTTGATCATCGCGCCCTTGTCCTCGTCGCCGTGGCCTTGAAGCAAAGCCGTCTGATAAGTGGCCGTAGCCGCCGCCAGAACCGGAAGCGGAATGCCCGATCCGGCGCTCAACCGCGCGGCGTTGACGAGATCCTTGTAGGCATGTCTGAGCGGATAACCGTTGCTGAACTCGTTGGCCAGAATGTGCGGCAAAAAGAACGCCGAAGCGTGGCTACGGCCTGTTCCACTGTTCACTACGGCCGCTACTTTTTCCGGGTTCAACCCAAGCTTCACCGACATCGGCAGAATTTCCGCCAGCGCAGCGCAGTTGATATCGAACAGCAACTGGTTGATGAGTTTTGTCAGCTGGCCGGTCCCCGTTGCGCCCATGTACAGCGTGTTGCTGGCCATGGCTTTCAGGTACGGGGCGATCTCGTTGAACACCGCTTCATCACCGCCACACATGGCAGTCAGTGATCCGTCGATGGCCCGGGCAGCCATTCCGGATACGGGGGCGTCGATAAAGCGAATATCCAGGGCCGCCAGCCTTGCTGCGATATTCAGGGTCTGCGTGAAGTCGATGGTACTGGTATCGACCACCGTACTGCCGGGGCGCATCCATTGTGCGATGCCATCATCGGCAAACAGCAGGCTATTGACCACTTCGTCATCGGGCAGTGACAGAAACACCAGATCGCAAGCTGCCAGGGCGCGACGATCATCGGTCGGCATTGCGCCCAACCCTTCCAGTTCGGTGTAAGCCCGGCCACTGTGGCTATTGACCAACAGGCCGGGCCAGGCACGCAGCAGATTGATCGCCATGGGCCGCCCCATCTGGCCCAGGCCGATAAATGCAATTTTCATATCCAGTGCCTCCCGGGCAGTCGCCGTCATACTAGGAACGCCGCCAGATAATGGGAAATATATTGTTATTATATTTTCCATCACAAATTGTTATGAATCATGAGGCGCGCAGCAATGAATCTGAAAGCACTCAAATGCTGCGTTGAAATTGCCCGGCAAGGCAGTTTCACCAAGGCCGCACAAACCCTGCATATCGCCCAACCCGCATTGAGCATGGCGGTAACGCGCCTGGAAGAGGAACTGGGCGTCGTCCTGTTCAACCGCGCCGCCCGGCAAATCACCGTGACGGCCGAAGGACAGTGCTTCCTGGCACGAGTCGAGTCGGCCCTGTTGGAACTGGATATGGCACGCCAGGAGCTGCACGACATGGCGCACCTGCAGCGCGGTGAAATAAAGCTCGGCGTACCGCCCATGTTCGGCATCAAATATGTCCCGAACCTGCTTGGCAGTTTCCGCCAGAAGTTTCCTGGCATCAGCATGACCGTGGTCGAAGGCAGCGCCGATGCCATCAGTCGCCGCCTGGAAAATCGCGAGATCGATATTGCCCTGCTCGAATCCCGCAGGGTCGCCAACACCTGGGATTGCGTACTGCTGGGGAGCGACGAAATGGTGCTGTGCATGCGCGAGGATCATGCCCTTGCCCATGAACCCTGCCTCGAAGCACATCACCTGCAGGACGCCGAAATGGTGGTGTTCGACCAGAGCTTCCTGCAGCGCCACCTGCTTGATGCGTTCTGCGCGGCGGCGGGCGTCAATTATCGCATCGCCCTGCAAAGCAACTTCGTCTCCCTGGTGACCCAGGCGACTCATGACGGCATGGGCATTTCAACCCTGCTGCGCTCGGTGCAGAAGCTTGAATCCGGGCTTGTCGGCATACCGTTCAAACCGGCGCAGGTGATGAGTTTCAGATTGTGCTGGCGGGCGAATGAATACCTGTCGTTGGCAAACAGGCGATTTGTTGAGTTTGCCCAGACAGATGGATTCTTCGGTCATCACTGCTGACATTTTTTGGCAGCAGCATCCTTAGAATTGGCAGCACCGGCAGACAACTCTGCAACCAGCCACCCTCAGGAGCCTCAAAATGACCAAACCCAACTTCTTCATCCTGTACGTCGACAACCCTCGGGCCAGCGCAGATTTCTACGCCAATCTGCTGGGTGAGGCGCCGATTGAGCTATCGCCGACCTTCGCCATGTTCGCCCTGGATTCGGGATTCAAGCTCGGCCTGTGGTCCAGACACACGGTAGAACCGGGTGTTGCCCAGGTCGGCGTCGCGGGAGAGGTTGCCTTCAGCATCGGCGAAAACGCTGGGGTAGATTCGCTTTACCACAGCTGGGTAGCCAAGGATGTGGCCATCCTGCAAGCCCCCACAGTGATGGATTTCGGCTACACCTTTGTCGCCCTCGACCCTGATGGTCACCGCTTGCGCGTGTTTGCTTCCTCGGACAGCTAAGCGCTCATCTCTTGCCCGCTTGTTGTAGCGCAGCCAGCACAAAACCTGTGGTCGCCCATCAAACACGATCCATGACCCAAGCCATCACTGTCCCGCCATTGATGGCTTGCGCCTCGCGCCTAAGATGCTTCACCAAGCCTGTGAATTTATCTGCGAGCGTTGCCATGACCAAAACAAGAACCCTCTACGACAAGCACATCGACTCCCACACCGTGGCGCAGCTCGATGATCAGGGCCATGTGCTGCTGTATATCGACCGCCAGGTCATCAACGAATACACCAGTCCGCAAGCCTTCAGCGGCCTGCGCGAGGCCGGGCGCAACGTTTGGCGGCCGGAGACGGCGCTGGCGGTGGTCGATCATGTCAACCCGACGGCGCCGCTGCGGGTCGCGGCCATGGCCGACGCCGGTGGCGCGTTGCAGGTGTCGTACCTGGGGCAGAACTGCGAGAAGTTCGGCATCGAACTGTTTGATGTATTGGACAAGCGCCAGGGCATCGAACATGTGATCGCCCCGGAACAAGGCTTTATCCTGCCGGGGATGGTGATTGCCGCAGGCGACAGCCACACCACCACTTATGGCGCTTTGGGCGCCTTTGGTTTCGGCATCGGCACTTCAGAGATCGAGCACCTGCTGGCGTCCCAGACCCTGGTCTACAAGCGCCTGAAAAGCATGCGCGTGACCGTCGACGGCGCCCTCGGCCACGGCCTGACTTCCAAGGACGTGATCATGGCGCTGATCGGCCGCATCGGCGCGTCCGGCGCTACCGGTTATGCCATTGAATTCACCGGTTCGACCATCGATGCCCTGAGTGTCGAGGCGCGCATGACCATCTGCAATATGGCCGTAGAAGCCGGTGCCCGTGGTGCCTTCATGGCCCCGGATGACAAGGTCTTCGCCTACCTCAAGGACAAACCCCGCGCGCCCAGGGGCGAGTTGTGGGAACAGGCCGTGGCGGTCTGGCGCGAGCTGCGCAGCGATCCCGGCGCCCACTTTGATCAGGAAGTGCATCTGGATGCCCGCGATCTGCAACCCATGGTCACCTGGGGCACCAGCCCGGATCAGGCCGCCGCCATCGGCGAGCGCGTGCCGGACCCGGCCGCCATCGACGATCCGATCCTGCGTCAGGACATGCGTCGCGCCCTCGACTACATGGGCTTGCAGGCTGGCCTGCCGCTGAGTGAAATCCGCATCAGCCACGCTTTTATCGGCTCCTGCACCAATGCCCGGATCGAAGACTTGCGCGACGCTGCACGAGTTGTCAGTGGCAAGCGAGTGGCAGGTGGCGTGCGGGCGATGATCGTGCCCGGCTCCACGGCAGTGCGCGATCAGGCCGAAGCCGAGGGCCTGGCGACGATCTTTCGCGATGCCGGCTTCGAATGGCGCCAGTCCGGCTGCTCCATGTGCCTGGCGATGAACGACGACGTACTCGCCCCCGGCGATCGTTGCGCCTCCAGCACCAACCGTAACTTTGAAGGCCGCCAGGGCGCCGGGGCACGTACGCACCTGATGAGCCCGGCGATGGTCGCCGCGGCCGCAATTACCGGGCACTTGACCGATGTCCGTCACTTTCAGGAGAGCATCCAGCCATGAGCCTGCAGCCTTTCACTCAAGTCAGCGGCAAGGCCGCGCCGATGCTGGCGGCCAATATCGACACCGATGTGATCATGCCCAAGCAGTTCCTCAAGGGCATCGACCGCGCCGGGCTGGACCGTGGACTGTTTTTCGACCTGCGTTTTCTGCCCACAGGCGAACCCAATCCACAATTCATCCTCAACCAGCCGGGCTGGCAGGGCGCAAGTTTCATGGTGGTCGGGCCCAACTTCGGCTGCGGTTCGAGCCGCGAGCACGCGGTGTGGGGTCTCAAGCAGATGGGCATTCGGGCCTTGATCGGCAGCAGTTTCGCCGGGATTTTCTACGACAACTGCCAGCGTAACGGCGTGTTGCTGATCACCCTGGAGCAGGACCAGGTTCAGGAACTGGGACGCACAGTGGGCGAGGCCGAAAGCGCGCAGATCGAGGTCGACCTGCCCCGCCAGCAAATCCGCCTGCACGATGGTCGCGTCCTGCCGTTCCAGATCGATGCGTTACGCAAGGACGCACTGTCGCAGGGGCTGGATGCCATTGGCAGCACCTTGCAGCGCAGTGCTCAGATTCGCCAATTCGAGAAGCGGCATTTGCAGGCCAATCCCTGGTTGAGTTGAACGCAGCTCCGCAGATCCATGCCCTCTTGTGGGACCGGCTTTAGCCGGGAAGGCGATTTCCCGGCTAAAGCCGGTCCCACATGAGCCCTGTAATCAAAGAGACAACCGGCGAAAATGTTCCTGCAAAAACTCCACACACACCCGCAACTTCCCGGAGTTGGCCAGGCGCGTCGGGTACACCGCCCAGACGTTGGCGCTCTGGGTGTAGTCCGGCAGTATCTGCACCAGTCGCCCCTGCTCCAGCAGGGGTTTGACGTCCCACATCGAACGCAGCAGCACACCGCGCCCGTCCAACGCCCATTGCAGGACGATCTCACCACTGTTGGATGACAACGGCCCGCGCACCCGCACGCTGTCGTGCTGATCGCCACATTCCATCTGCCAGATACCGAAGGCGTTGTCGCGTTCCTTGAGTACCAGACAGTCGTGCTGTTCCAGCTCCGCCAGGGTCTGAGGCGTACCGCGACGTTGCAGGTAGTCCGGTGCCGCGCAAAGAATCCGGCGGTTGCTCACCAGTTGCCGCCCGATATGCTGGCCGGGAATGTCATCGCCGACGCGAATTTCCAGATCGAACCCTTCATTGACGATATCCACCACGCGGTCAAACAGGTCGAGGCGAATTTCCAGATCCGGATACAGCTCCGCCAGTTTCGATACGGCAGGCGCCACATGATTGCGGCCGAAGCCGAATGAGCTGCACAGGTGCAAACGACCACGGGGGGCGTCGTGGGCTTCGCTGAGTTCATCATGGAGCAACTGGAAATCTTCGAGAATGCGGACCGCCCAGCGTTGTACCCGCTCGCCGTCTTCGGTGAGCGCCACGCGGCGACTGGTGCGGTGCAGCAGGCGCGTGCTCAGGGTGCTTTCCAGAATCTGGATGCGCTTGCTGACATAGGCTGGCGACAAGCCCAGTTCGTCAGCTGCCGCAGCGAACCCGGCCTTGCGGATCACCGTGAGAAATACCCGCAAATCCTCGGGCAAGGGCGCAGCTTCTTTCTTGGAACTCATGCAGTTTCTTTCTTGTTGGAAGGGCTAAACCGGTGACGCAGGATAGCACTTGGCCAAGTCAGCCTTCACGCCGGATATATTCACTATTGATCTAAAAATATGGATTAAGGTTCTTTTACGGAATAAATCGAAGTCTTTATAACGGGACCCAGGATTTAAAACTGTTGCTCCAGCAACACGACTTGGACAGCCCAAAGGATCAGCGATGAACGTTTTCTGGTTTCTCCCCACTCACGGCGATGGCCACTTCCTCGGCACCAGCAAAGGCGCCCGCCCGGTGACCCTGAACTACCTCAAGCAAGTGGCGCAGGCTGCCGATGACCTTGGCTATTACGGCGTGCTGATCCCCACCGGCCGCTCCTGCGAGGACTCCTGGGTGATCGCCTCGGCCCTGGTACCCCTGACCGAACGCCTGAAATACCTGGTGGCGATCCGTCCCGGCATCATCTCCCCGACCGTATCGGCACGCATGGCCGCGACCCTGGATCGACTGTCCGGCGGGCGCCTGCTGATCAACGTGGTGACCGGCGGCGACCCCGACGAGAACCGTGGCGATGGCATCTTCCTCGACCATAGCGAGCGCTACGAAGTCACCGACGAATTCCTGCAGATCTGGCGTCGGGTGCTGCAAGGCGAAGCCGTGGACTTCGAAGGTAAACACCTGCAAGTGCAGAATGCCAAGGCGCTTTATCCACCGATCCAGCAACCCTACCCGCCGCTGTATTTCGGCGGTTCGTCCGAAGCTGCCCACGAGCTGGCCGCCGATCAGGTGGATGTCTATCTGACCTGGGGTGAACCGCCAGCTGCCGTGGCACAGAAGCTCGCCGACGTGCGCGAACGTGCGGCACGCAAGGGCCGGACGGTGAAGTTCGGCATCCGCCTGCATGTGATCGTGCGCGAAACCAGCGAAGAAGCCTGGAAGGCCGCCAACACCCTGATCGAGCACATCAGCGACGAAACCATCGCTGCCGCGCAGAAGTCCTTCTCGCGCTTCGATTCCGAAGGCCAGCGACGCATGGCCGCATTGCACGATGGCCGCCGCGACAATCTGGAAATTGCCCCGAACCTGTGGGCCGGCGTCGGTCTGGTACGCGGCGGCGCGGGCACGGCACTGGTGGGCAATCCTGAAGAAGTCGCCGCGCGCATCAAGGAATACGCGGACCTGGGCATCGAGAGTTTTATCTTCTCCGGCTACCCGCATCTGGAAGAGGCCTACCGCTTCGCCGAACTGGTCTTCCCGCTGCTGCCCGAACCCTACGCCAGCCTGGCCGGACGAGGCATCACCAACCTGACCGGGCCATTCGGCGAGATGATCGCCAACGACCTGCCGCCACAGAAGTGATCCGCTGAAAGGGAAACGCTCATGTCGCTATTGACCCTCGCCCCTTCGCCCGCCCTGGCGACGTCGATCAGGGCCACGGCTCAGGTTTTCGAAGATCCGCGCTCACAAACCTTGCTCGCCCACGTCCAGCGTGTGGCGCCGAGCGAAGCCAGTGTGTTGATCATCGGCGAAACCGGCACTGGCAAGGAGCTGATGGCCCGGCATATCCATGCCCTGAGTGAACGTCGTGACCAGCCGTTCGTGGCGGTGAATTGCGGCGCCTTTGCCCAGACCCTGGTCGAAGCCGAGTTGTTCGGTCATGAAAAAGGCGCCTTTACCGGCGCCACCCAGACCAAGGCCGGCTGGTTCGAGGCGGCCAATGGCGGCACGTTGTTTCTCGACGAGATCGGCGACCTGCCCATGGCCACCCAGGTCAAGCTGCTGCGCGTATTGCAGGAGCGTGAAGTGGTGCGGTTGGGCTCACGCAAAAGCATCGCCATCAATGTGCGGGTACTGGCGGCGACCAATGTGCAACTGGAACAAGCGATAAATGCCGGGCATTTTCGCGAGGACCTGTATTACCGCCTGAGCGTGGTCACCCTGCCCCTGGCCCCGCTGCGCGAGCGACCCGGCGATATTCTGCCCCTGGCCCGTCATTTCATCGAGCGCTATAGCCAGCGCCTGGGTTACGGCACGGTCGCACTGAGCGTCGAGGCCGAAGCCCGGCTCAAGGGCTATAGCTGGCCAGGCAATATCCGTGAGCTGGAGAACGTGATCCACCACACCCTGCTGGTTTGCCGGGACAAGCTGATCCGCCCCGACGACCTGCATCTGTCCCACTTGCGCCTGGATCGAACGGAACAGCCCTCTGCCAGCGACGACAGCGCCGACACCTTGCTGGCGCGAGCCTTCGAGCGCCTGTTCGAGGAGCAGGCCGGCGCTCTTCACGAGAAAGTGGAGGACAGCCTGCTACGCGCCGCCTACCGCTTCAGCCACGGCAATCAGGTACACACCGCCAACCTGCTGGGCCTGAGCCGCAATATCATCCGCAGCCACCTGATCAGGATCGGTGAGTTGACGGTGAACAAACGCCGTCCTGGCGAGCATCTGCAGGGTGATCGGGCTTTGCAACTGTCGGTGTAAGGTTCGATCCGGGAGATGATTGTGGGAGCGAATTCATTCGCGAAAGCGGTGTTCCAATCGATGAAAATACATCGGATATACTGGCCTCTTCGCGAATGAATTCGCTCCCACAGAACTCGCCCAAACCCAACTAACGGTTCGGTTCGATTCGCCCCATCACCTCAAACCCGCCAAAGGTCACCGACGTCGCCCGATAGCGACGGATCAGGCCGTGCATGTCCTGCTCACCCTGCTCTGCGTTAGCGACCGCATCCAGACACGCCTGGCGGTCCTGCCATTGCACGTAGTTGAGCACGCGGCAGCCGTCTTCACTGGCTTGCACAGTGGCACCGAGAAACCCTGGATAGGTGCAGGTGAAGCGTTCGGCCTGATCGATCAGGGCGGCGACCAGATCGGCCTGATGGTGCGGAGCGACGGCAAACTCGACCAGTTGGTTGAAGGGACGATGACTGGCGGATATCGTCATGACGTTTTCCTCTGATAGTTGACGGGCATTGCAATGCGGCGGCACGGAGGGTAAAACCTCTAGTTAACTAGAGGTCAAGCGTCTTTTCCTTGATCCAATTGTTATGTATTGGGAACGACGTCTATGAATAGCACCGATTCGGCGCCTGTCAGCCGCGAACTGACGGTCGGCCAATTGGCCGCCCGCAGCGGTGTGGCAGTCACCGCACTGCACTTTTACGAAAGCAAGGGCCTGATCAGCAGCCAACGCAATGCCGGCAATCAACGCCGCTATGCTCGGGACATGTTGCGCCGTGTGGCCCTGATCAAAGTGGCGCAGAAACTCGGTATTCCGCTGGCGTCGATTCATGCCGCACTGCAGACCCTGCCCCAGGGCCGTACCCCGACGGCAGCGGACTGGAACAAACTGTCGGCGCAATGGAAAACCGAACTGGATGACCGCATCGCCCGCCTGAGCGCCCTGCGCGACCAACTCACTGGATGTATCGGTTGCGGCTGCCTGTCCATGGACGCCTGCCCGTTGCGCAACTGGGGCGACGAACTGGGCAAACAGGGCGCGGGGCCGCAGTTACTGGAGTGAGGCGCGCCCTTAAAGGGCAGGCGCCAACTTGTTGGAATCAGGATGGCTTTTTGTGGGACCGGCTTGAGCCGGGAAAACGATAGCAGGCGGCAAAATTCATCGCTCCTGCCTGCGTCTTCCCGGCTCAAGCCGGTCCCACATCGCGCCCTACAGCAAGGCTTGCCCGACCAACCGCGCCGCCAGGGCCTTGGCCTGGCTGGCGACATCGGTCACCGCCGTACTCTCCCACCACATACCGCGCAAAGGCGGGCCCAGGGCAAACAGCCGCGAGGCGGCCTGGCCTTGGGCATCGAGCACGGCACCGCCCGCATCGGCGGCAATTCCCAACGCCAAGGGGCCGGGCTGGATCAAACCTCTGACCAGCAATTGCCGGGGCAATGGCCGGTCCACCCGGCGCCAGTCGTATTCGATACCACTGGAGTTGATCAGGGCATCCCCCACTACTGTGCTCAATTGCGCGTCGCCGCGATAACGCAGGCGGATCTGCAATTGCCCGGAGGGCAAGGTTTCCACGCCCTGCAACGAGGCCGCCTCGATGGTCAGGCGGCCCTGCTCGACCTGCCGGGCCAGAACCACGGCGCTGGTCGGCGGCGAACGATGGTGATGGCTTTCCCACCAGGGCCGCACATGGCGCACGAACTGCCGACGCTGCACATCCGTGGCCTGGCTCCACAGACGGCCGATATGGACGCGCACGGTGTCCAGGGGTGCCTGCCAGTCGATGCCGCTTTCGATAGCCAGCTCGCACTGCTCGCGAACCTTGCGCAGCAGCTGCCGGGTGCTGCGGATGCTCAGGTCCTGGCCGAGGAAATCGCTCCAGGCTGGCGGTTGACGACGGACATGAGGCAGCAGGCCATGACGGGAATAGACATTGATCGACCCACGGTGCCCGGCCTGTTGCAACGACACCACGGCATCGACCATGGTCAGCCCGGAGCCGATGATCAGCACCCGCGCCTCGGGGTCAAGGCGGCGCATGGCAGCGACGTCCCAAGGGTCGACAGAGGCGGCATTCAGCCCGCTGGACTGGCGTTGCGGCGTACGCGCGGCGGCGTACATGCCGGTAGCCAGCACCGCGACCTTGCCCTGCAGCGCGCTGCCATCGGCCAGACGCATATCGACACGACCGGCGTGGGTCTCGAGGTCCACCACTTCACCGCGCACATGCTCCACGGTGGAACCGTACTGTGCACCGACTACCTGAGCTTCGGCCAGACGCTGTTGCGCGTACAGGCCGAAGATACCCCGCGGCGGAAACAGTTCTGCCACCGGCAGGTGTTGTTCGTCCGACTCGGGCCAGCCACCGGCGGCGATGAACTCACCCAGCCATTGGCTCAGGTCATCGGCGTTGTCGGGATCGACGCTCATGCGCGCGGCATTGCCGTTGAGGGTATGGCCCAGTTCGGTGGCGCTATAGGCCTCGCCCCGGCCCAGCTCGCTGCGCGACTCGACAATCACGATACGCCGCCGACCGGGGAGACGCAGCAATTGCACGGCCAGCAGCGTGCCGCTCAGGCCTCCACCGACAATAAGGACATCAACAAGCGCGGACGAAGCGTCATTCAAAGTCATTAACAGGGCCTTTCCCGGGCGACGATCAGGGCAGCAATCCTGAAGTCATCAATGTAGTTCAGCAACTCTCTGAAAGTACTAAGCCTCTATCTTTTTGGCATGAGGCTTACAGCACGATATTACGCACAAAGCGCACGACGACCTGGCCGTTATTGCGAAAGGCATGGGGCTGATTGCTGGGGAACATGAAGAACTCGCCCGCGCCAACCTGACGGATCTGCTCGGCCAGCTCGATATGCAGGCAACCGGTGAACACATAGATCTGCTCGCTCCAGCCATCGGGGTCGGCTTCGGAGCTGTAGGCCTCCCCCGGCTCCAGGGAAAACTCCCACATTTCCACTTCCCGCCGCGCCACGGCTTTGGAAAGCAGGACCGCCTTGCTCCCCGGCGAGATACCCGCCCAGGCCACTTCGTTGATACGACTGTGATCGCTCGCTTCCGGAGCCTGAATCAGGTCACTGAAAGCCACTTCCAGCGCCTCGGCCACACGGTCGAGGGTCGCCAGGCTGACGTTGGTTTCTCCGGCCTCGATGGCCACCAGCATGCGGCGGCTGACCCCGGATTTTTCCGCCAGAGCGGTCTGACTGAGATCGGCGGCATTGCGCAGGCGACGCACATTGAGGCTGACATGCTGCAGGACCGGGGCGCGTTGCGAATTTTCTTTGTGCACTATATTGCTCATCAGGATAGTTTGCGCAGTATACTGCCCACTTTTTGGCGCATTCTGCGTCGCTCGTACTGTCCTATGCAAGGCCCAAGCCGATGAACACCGTAAAAACCAACGCCTTCGTGCCCCGGATCAGTAAAGCAGAAGCCGTGCTGATCTTTATCACTGTCCTCTGGGGTGGCACCTTTCTGCTGGTGCAACATGCCATGACCATCAGCGGCCCGATGTTCTTCGTCGGCCTGCGTTTTGCGGCGGCAGCGTTATTCGTCGGGCTGTTTTCCATGAAGACCCTGGGTGACCTGACCCTGGCCGAGTTCAAGGCCGGCGTCGCCATCGGCGCCGCCATCATGCTGGGCTACGGCCTGCAGACCGTGGGCCTGCAAACCATACCCAGCAGCCAGTCGGCGTTTATCACCGCCTTGTATGTGCCTTTCGTGCCGCTGTTGCAATGGCTGGTGCTGGGGCGGCGCCCCGGCCTGATGCCGAGCATCGGCATTGCCCTGGCGTTTATCGGGCTGATGCTCTTGTCCGGACCCAACGGTGCGTCGTTGCAGTTCAGTTCCGGGGAGATCGCCACCGTGGTCAGCGCCGTGGCCATTGCAGCCGAAATCATCCTGATCGGAGCCTATGCGGGCAAGGTCGATGTGCGCCGGGTCACCGTGGTGCAACTGGCCACCGCATCGGTGCTGGCCTTCCTCATGGTCGGCCCTACCGGCGAGCGGCTGCCGGACTTTTCCGGGCAATTGTTGTTTATCGCCATCGGCCTGGGGGCCATGAGTGCAGTGATTCAGGTGGCCATGAACTGGGCACAGAAAACCGTTTCGCCGACCCGCGCCACGGTCATCTACGCCGGTGAGCCGGTGTGGGCCGGGATTGTCGGGCGCCTGGCCGGTGAACGCCTGCCAGGCATCGCCCTGCTGGGCGCGGCACTGATCGTCGCCGGGGTCATCGTCAGTGAAATGAAAGGCCGCAGCAAGGTGATCGAGGCAGAAGAAGATCCGCTCAAGGCCACCGGCGAAACGGATTGAGCAACTGGCGTTTAGGCATTGTTGTGTAGAGTACTGGTCTGCCCCTGACACTTTTTGTAGGAAATATCCGAGCCACGGCATTGGGCTATCTACGCCATGGCACGTATGATTCTTGCCATTTCCCCGCAGACTAGAAGCCTATGTCCCTGATAGTTCTACTGCTTTTGCCATTTATTGGCAGCTGTCTGGCAGCCCTTTTGCCACACAATGCACGCAACTCTGAATCCATCCTGGCAGGCGTGATAGCCCTGGCCGGGACCATTCAGATGGCCTTGTGGTATCCGCAAATCGCCCATGGCGGGGTCATCCGTGAAGAGTTCTTCTGGCTGCCAAGCCTGGGCCTGAATTTCGTCCTGCGCCTGGATGGCTTTGCCTGGCTGTTCTCCATGCTGGTACTGGGCATCGGCACTCTGGTCTCACTGTACGCCCGCTACTACATGTCGCCCGACGATCCCGTGCCGCGCTTCTTCGCCTTTTTCCTCGCGTTCATGGGCGCGATGCTCGGCCTCGTACTGTCCGGCAACCTGATCCAGATCGTGTTCTTCTGGGAACTGACCAGCGTTTTCTCCTTCCTGCTGATCGGCTACTGGCACCATCGCTCCGATGCCCGTCGCGGCGCCTACATGGCGTTGATGGTCACCGGCGCGGGCGGCCTGGCGCTGCTGGTCGGGGTGATGCTGCTGGGCCACGTGGTCGGCAGTTACGATCTGGATCGGGTGCTGGCCTCTGGCGACGCGATTCGCAATCACGCCCTCTATCCCCTGTTGCTGAGCCTGATCCTGATCGGCGCCCTGAGCAAAAGCGCGCAGTTCCCTTTCCAGTTCTGGCTGCCCCATGCCATGGCCGCGCCCACACCGGTGTCTGCCTATCTGCACTCGGCAACCATGGTCAAGGCCGGGGTGTTCCTGCTGGCGCGCTTCTGGCCGGTGCTGTCCGGCAGCGAACAATGGTTCTGGATCGTCGGCGGGGCTGGCGCCTGTACTTTGCTGATCGGGGCCTATTCGGCGATCTTCCAGAATGACCTCAAGGGCCTGCTCGCCTACTCGACCATCAGCCACCTGGGCCTGATCACCCTGCTGCTGGGCCTGAACAGCCCGCTGGCCGCCGTCGCTGCGGTGTTTCATATTCTCAACCATGCGACATTCAAGGCCTCGCTGTTCATGGCGGCCGGGATCATCGACCACGAAAGCGGCACCCGGGATATCCGCCGTCTCAGCGGTCTGATCCGTCTGATGCCCTACACCGCGACCCTGGCCATGGTCGCCAGTGCCTCCATGGCCGGGGTGCCGCTGCTTAACGGCTTCCTGTCCAAGGAAATGTTCTTCGCCGAGACCGTATTCATCTCGGCCACCGCCTGGGTCGAAATAGCCCTGCCGATCATTGCCACCGTGGCCGGGACCTTCAGCGTCGCCTACTCCCTGCGCTTTACCGTGGACGTATTTTTCGGCCTCAAGCCGAGCAACCTGCCCCATACGCCCCACGAACCGCCGCGCTGGATGCGTGCGCCGGTTGAGCTGTTGGTGTTGGTCTGTCTGATTGTCGGCATTTTCCCGGCGCAAGCGGTGGGTCCGCTGCTGGCCACTGCCGCGCAACCGGTGGTCGGCGGCACTCTGCCCGAGTACAGCCTGGCCATCTGGCACGGCTGGAACGCGCCGATGATCATGAGCCTGATCGCCATGGGCGGCGGCATTTTGTTGTTCCTGTTGCTGCGCAGGCCCATGAAACGCGAACGCTTTGCCGGGCCGCCACTGGTTTCGCGGCTTAACGGCAAGCGCCTGTTCGAGCGCAGTCTGGTCATCATGACGCGCCTTGCCCGGCGTTTTGAACGCCTGATCACTACGCGCCGCCTGCAACCGCAGCTGTTCATGATGGTGTTTGCCGCGCTCATTGCCGGTTTCATTCCCATGTACTTCAGCGGCCTGACCTGGGGCGAACGTCCGAAAATCCCCGGTTCCGGGGTGTTCGTCTGTCTGTGGCTGATTGCGATTGCCTGCGCCCTCGGTGCGGCCTGGCAAGGTAAATATCACCGCCTCGCTGCCTTGATCATGGTCGGGGTCTGCGGCCTGATGACCTGCGTGACCTT
This sequence comes from Pseudomonas sp. Pseusp88, assembly GCF_047303955.1. Lineage (NCBI taxonomy): Bacteria > Pseudomonadati > Pseudomonadota > Gammaproteobacteria > Pseudomonadales > Pseudomonadaceae > Pseudomonas > Pseudomonas sp. Pseusp88. The sequence goes on from NZ_JBGLYM010000017.1 coordinate 113,333, forward strand.
CGTCTGGTTCTCCGCTCCGGACCTGGCCCTGACTCAACTGGTGGTGGAAGTGGTCACCACGGTGCTGATCCTGCTTGGCCTGCGCTGGCTGCCGCGCCGTAACGAAGAGGTGGCGCCAACGATCAGCAGCCGCCTCAACGCCCGCACCCGCCGAGTCCGCGACCTGGCGCTGTCGGCCCTGGTCGGCGGCGGCATGGCGCTGTTGTCCTACGCCATGCTGACCCGGGCCACGCCTAATATCATCTCTTCGTTCTACCTGAGCCGCGCCCTGCCCGAAGGCGGCGGCAGCAACGTGGTCAATGTGATGCTGGTGGACTTCCGCGGTTTCGATACCTTTGGTGAAGTTACCGTATTGGCAGCCGTGGCCCTGACCGTATTCGCCCTGCTGCGCCGCTTCCGTCCGCCCCGCGAGAGCATCGCCCTGCCCGCCCAGCAACGCCTGCTGGCCAAGGATGTGGTCACCGACCTGGTCAATCCGCGCAGCGCCAGCGATACCGCCCTGGGCTTCATGATGGTCCCGGCCGTACTGGTACGCCTGCTGCTGCCTATTGCCCTGGTGGTGTCGATGTACCTGTTCATGCGCGGACATAACCAACCGGGCGGCGGTTTCGTCGCCGGTCTGGTCATGTCGGTGGCGTTCATCCTGCAATACATGGTTGCCGGAACCCAGTGGGTCGAAGCGAAAATGAGCCTGCGGCCGCTGCGCTGGATGGGGACGGGGCTGCTGTTCGCCCTGTTTACCGGTATTGGCGCGATGTTGATGGGTTACCCCTTCCTGACCACCCATACCGCGCATCTGACCCTGCCGCTGCTGGGTGAGATTCACGTGGCCAGCGCGTTGTTTTTTGATATCGGCGTGTATGCCGTGGTGGTCGGCTCGACCCTGTTGATCCTTACCGCTCTGGCTCACCAGTCGGTGCGCAGCCATCGCCCGACTGCGCTGCCCAAGCCGATTGCGGCCAGGCCAGATGAACCCGGAACGTCCGGATCTGCCGTTGGAGCGAGGCTTGCCCGCGAATGAAACTTACCCGGAGTAACAGAAAGATCGCGTCGTTGATTTCGCGGGCAAGCCTCGCTCCAACAGCGGTAAAGCTCAGCCAGAAAGTGAGGGATCTCTAATGGAAGAAGTCATCGCAATCGCCATCGGTGCCCTGGCCGCGTCCGGGGTCTGGCTGATCCTGCGGCCGAGGACCTTTCAGGTGGTGATGGGCCTGTGCCTGCTGTCCTACAGCGTGAACCTGTTCATCTTCAGCATGGGCAGCCTGTTTATCGGCCGCGAGCCGATCATCAAGGACGGCGTGCCGCAGAACCTGTTGCACTACACCGACCCGCTGCCCCAGGCCCTGGTCCTCACCGCCATTGTCATCAGCTTCGCCATGACCGCACTGTTCCTGGTCCTGCTGCTGGCGTCCCGTGGGCTTACCGGCACCGACCATGTCGACGGCAAGGAGCCGCGCCAATGACGGGTATCGATTCGCTGATCATCGCACCGATTCTGCTGCCGCCCCTGACAGCCGCGATCATGCTCTGGCTCGGCGAAAAACACCGCACACTCAAGGGCTGGCTGAACCTGGCCTCGACCCTGCTCGGCCTGCTGATTGCCGTGGTGCTGTTCTGCTGGGTGCAGCAGACCGGCAGCAGCGGCTCATTTGGGGTCTATCTGCCCGGCAACTGGCAGGCGCCCTATGGCATCGTCCTGGTGGTGGATCACCTGTCGGCGCTGATGCTGGTACTCACCGGGATCATCGCCTTCTGCGCCCTGCTGTTCGCCCTGGCGCGCTGGCACGGCGCGGGGGCGAGCTTCCACGCACTGTTCCAGATCCAGTTGATGGGCCTGTATGGCGCCTTCCTCACCGCTGACCTGTTCAACCTGTTCGTGTTCTTCGAGGTATTGCTGGCAGCCTCCTACGGCCTGATGCTGCACGGTTCCGGCCGTGCGCGCGTATCGGCGGGCCTGCATTACATCGCCATTAACCTGCTGGCTTCGTCACTGTTCCTGATCGGCGCGGCACTGATCTATGGCGTGACCGGCACCCTCAACCTGGCCGATCTGGCCCTGAAGATCCCTCAGGTTCCCGAGGCCGACCTGGGCCTGCTGCATGCCGGCGCGGCGATCCTCGCCGTAGCCTTTCTGGCCAAGGCCGGAATATGGCCGCTGAACTTCTGGCTGGTCCCGGCCTATTCGGCGGCCAGTGCACCGGTTGCGGCGCTGTTCGCGATCATGACCAAGGTCGGTATCTACACCGTGCTGCGCCTGTGGACCCTGTTGTTCTCGGCCCAGGCCGGAGCCTCGGCGCTGTTTGGCGGCAACTGGCTGATCTACGCGGGCCTGGTCACGCTGTTTGTCGCTGCGGTATCGATCATTGCCGCCCAACGCCTGGAGCGCATGGCCAGCCTGAGTATTCTGGTCTCGGCCGGGATTCTGGTCGCCGCCATCGGTTTCGCCCAGCCGAGCCTGACTGCCGGGGCCTTGTTCTACCTTGTCAGCTCGACCCTGGCCCTGAGCGCCATGTTCCTTCTGGCCGAGCTGATCGAACGCTCGCGCTCGGCCAACGAGATCGCCCTGGACGACGACCCTGACCTGCTGCCACGCAACCTTGAATCGCTACATCCGCCAGTGGGGAGCAACCTCGATGACGAGCAGAAGGTCGTGGTCGGCAAGGTCATCCCCCGCACCATGGCGTTCCTTGGCCTGAGCTTTATCGCCTGCGCCCTGTTGATCATCGGCATGCCGCCGCTGTCGGGATTCATCGGCAAGCTGAGTCTGCTCAGCGCCCTGCTCAACCCCCTGGGCCTGGATGTGGCTCAGGATGAACCGGTGCGCGGCACCAGTTGGGCGTTGATCGGCCTGCTGATCTTCTCTGGCCTGGCGTCCCTCCTGGCTTTCTCGCGCATCGGCATCCAGCGCTTCTGGAAACCGAGCGAGCGACCATCACCGATCCTGCGCACCTACGAATGCCTGCCCGTAGTGATCCTGCTCGGCCTGTGCATCGCCCTGACCTTCAAGGCCGAGCCGCTGCTGCACTACACCCGGGACACGGCCAATGCATTACATGATCCGCAGCAGTACATTTTTTCGGTCATGGCCGCGCGCCCGGTCCCCAACCCTTCGACAGCACAGGAGCAGCAGCCATGAAGCGCCTGTTTCCCGCGCCTTGGCTGAGTGTGGCGCTGATCCTGTTGTGGCTGCTGCTGAACCTGTCCATGAGCCTGGGCAACTGGCTCCTGGCGATTCTGTTCGGCGTGCTTGCCCCATTGCTGATGGCGCCACTGCGGCCGTTACCGGTGCGGATCGGCAAGCCCACGATCATTGTGCGGCTGTTTTTGCTGGTGGGCCGGGATGTCGTGGTATCCAACCTGCAGGTGTTCTGGCAAGTATGGTCGGCCGGACACAAGCCACCGCGCTCGGCCTTCGTCAAGGTGCCTCTGGACTTGCGCGACGCCAACGGCCTGGCCGCCCTGTCGATGATCTGCACCGTAGTGCCCGGTACGGTCTGGACTGAACTGGCGCTGGATCGCAGCGTGCTGTTGATGCATGTCTTCGATCTGGACGACGAAGCGGCCTTCATCGCGCACTTCAAGACCACCTATGAGCGCCCGTTGCTGGAGATCTTTCAATGACTGACCTGCTCGAAAACGCCATCCTGCTGAGCCTGTTCATCTTTGCCCTGGCGATGGTCCTGACCCTGATCCGCCTGTTCAAGGGACCTTCGGCGCAGGACCGGGTCCTGGCACTCGATTATCTGTATATCGTCGCCATGCTGATGATGCTGGTGCTGGGCATTCGCTATGCCAGTGACACCTATTTCGAGGCGGCGCTGCTGATTGCCCTGTTCGGCTTTGTCGGCTCGTTCGCCCTGGCCAAGTTTCTACTGCGCGGCGAGGTGATCGAATGACGGCCCTGGAAACACTACCTCTGTGGGTGCAGATCGTCACCGCGCTGCTGGTCCTGGCCAGTAGCCTGTTCGCCCTCACCGGGGCGGTGGGCCTGCTGCGCCTGCCGGACTTCTTCCAGCGCATGCACCCACCGGCCCTGGCATCAACCCTTGGCGCCTGGTGCGTGGCCCTGGCCTCGATCGTGTTCTTCTCGGAACTCAAGTCGGCGCCAGTGCTGCATGCCTGGCTGATCCCGATCCTGCTGGCCATCACCCTGCCGGTAACCACCCTGCTGCTGGCGCGCACTGCACTGTTCCGCAAGCGCATGTCCGGGGAGGACGTGCCGCCGGAGATCAGCAGTCATGGGGGGAATGGGGATTCAGCGGGGGGTTGACGCGATTCTTTACTGTAGGAGCTGCCGAAGGCTGCGAAAGCGATGTATCGGGTAGATCCATTCGCAGCCTTCGGCAGCTCCTACAGGAGATCGCCGGACTAATTCAGCCGGGCGGATCAGGCCAGCTCGGCAACAACAGCCGCCAGGGCCTTGGCCGGATCGGCCGCCTGACTGATCGGACGGCCGATCACCAGGTAATCGGAGCCGGCATCAAGCGCCTGACGCGGGGTCAGGATGCGGCGCTGATCGTCCTGGGCACTGCCCGCCGGGCGAATGCCGGGGGTGACCAGTTGCAGCGACGGGTGCGCCGCCTTCAGCACCCGGGCTTCCAGGGCCGAGCAGACCAGACCATCCATACCGGCCTTTTCCGCCAGGGCTGCCAGACGCAGGACCTGCTCTTGCGGCTCGATATCCAGACCGATGCCCGCCAGGTCTTCACGTTCCATACTGGTCAACACGGTCACACCGATCAGCAGAGGCTTGGCGCCACTACGCTGATCCAGTACGTCACGGCAGGCCGCCATCATGCGCAGGCCGCCGGAGCAATGCACGTTGACCATCCATACGCCCATTTCCGCCGCCGCCTTCACCGCCATGGCCGTGGTGTTGGGGATATCGTGGAATTTCAGGTCCAGGAACACTTCGAACCCCTTGTCGCACAAGGTCTCGACAATGCCCGACGCGCTGCTGGTGAACAGCTCCTTGCCGACCTTGACCCGGCACAGCCGTGGATCGAGCTGGTCGGCCAGCTGCAACGCGGCGTCACGGGTAGGGAAATCCAGGGCGACGATGATAGGAGTCTGGCAGACGGACATGGGCGGGGTCTCAGGCAAGTCGAAATCGGCGCGCATTGTAGCTGAAGCTGGCAATGATCGGTAACCGTTCAGGATGGCAGGTATTCGCTTATCTACCATGTCTGAATCGGAATGAGATTTTTAGTGGGAGCGAATTCATTCGCGAATTGGCCCGTCAAACTCATTCATTTCTATAATCTGAAATACCGCTTTCGCGAATGAATTCGCTCCCACAGTTCTTTCCCGCAGCCCTGTTTGAGGTTCCCCCGTTAAAAACGCACCGGTGCCGGGCATGGCCCGCACCAATCGCAGTCGTATTGACGTCTCGTTAACGAGAACCGTTCTGCTTGCGACGACTTTTGAAACATTGCGACACATCCGCCTGCCGCTGGCATGACCGATGCAATCGGCCCCCTGATGTCTCAAACACTAGGGAGCACGATCATGAGCACACAACTGAAACCCACGTTGGGCACTCTGCATTTGTGGGGGATCGCCGTCGGCCTGGTGATTTCCGGCGAATACTTTGGCTGGAGTTATGGCTGGGGTGTGGCCGGGACCCTCGGCTTCCTGCTGACGTCGCTGATGGTCGCGGCGATGTACACCTGTTTCATCTTCAGCTTTACCGAGCTGACCACCGCCATTCCCCATGCGGGCGGCCCGTTTGCCTACAGCCGTCGCGCTTTCGGCGAAAAAGGCGGGCTGATCGCCGGGCTGGCGACGCTGATCGAGTTCGTCTTCGCCCCGCCCGCCATCGCCCTGGCCATCGGCGCCTATCTCAACGTGCAGTTCCCGGCCCTGGACCCACGGCATGCGGCGGTGGGCGCCTATATCGTGTTCATGGTACTGAATATCCTCGGCGTGCAGCTGGCAGCGACCTTTGAACTGGTGGTGTGCATCCTTGCCGTGCTGGAATTGCTGGTATTCATGGGCGTGGTGGCACCAGCCTTCAGCTTCAGCAACTTCGCCCTCAACGGCTGGGCCGGTTCCGATACCTTCAGCGCCCCGGCGATTGCCGGGATGTTCGCAGCGATCCCCTTCGCCATCTGGTTCTTCCTGGCTATCGAAGGCGCGGCCATGGCAGCCGAAGAAGCGAAAGATCCCAAACGCACCATTCCCAAGGCCTATATCAGCGGCATCATCACCCTGGTGCTGCTGGCCCTGGGCGTGATGGTCTTCGCCGGTGGCGTAGGGGACTGGCGTACGCTGTCCAATATCAACGACCCGCTGCCCCAGGCCATGAAAACCGTGGTCGGCGAAAGCTCCGGCTGGCTGCACATGCTGGTGTGGATCGGCCTCTTCGGCCTGGTCGCCAGCTTCCACGGCATCATCCTCGGTTACTCGCGGCAGTTCTTCGCCCTCGCCCGCGCCGGTTATCTGCCTGCGTCCCTGGCCAGGCTGTCGCGCTTCCAGACCCCGCACCGGGCCATTATTGCCGGCGGCATCATCGGCATCGCCGCAGTCTACAGCGACGGCCTGATCAACCTCGGCGGCCTGACCCTGACCGCTGCCATGATCACCATGGCGGTATTCGGCGCCATCGTCATGTACATCATGAGCATGCTCAGCCTGTTCAAGCTGCGCAAGACCGAGCCCAACCTGGAGCGCACCTTCCGCGCCCCCGGCTACCCGATCGTGCCCGGTATCGCCCTGGTCCTGGCGGTGGTCTGCCTGATCGCCATGGCCTGGTTCAACGTGCTGATCGGCCTGATCTTCCTAGGTTTCATGGTGGCGGGCTTCATCTACTTCAGCCTGACCGCACATTCGCGCGCGGCAGCTCCGAGCGATGCCATGCTCACCGGGCTGTAGGGGATTCGTACAAAAGGGCATGGGAAGCCTAGACTTGAACCATTGAGCGCAGCACAGGCTCAAACCGGTATCACAAGAAGGAGAACCCTATGCCCTGGTATGCCTGGTTAATATTGTTGATTGCAATCGGCTCGATCGTCGGCGGCCTGATGATGCTCAGGGACTCGGCGAAGAAGCTGCCTCTCACCGAAGAACAACTCAAGCGCGTCCATGAGCGTAACGCGCAAGCGGATGCGCAGGACGCACGGGATCGTTAAGCCGATCAGACACAACGCGATCATCTGGAAAAGTCTGTGGGGCCGGCTATAGCCGGTCTCACGACAATCTCCAATCAAAGCTTACTGACGCCCCCATTCCCCGCCACTGCCCGATTCGAGGCCAGCGGCGTTACCGCGATGCGAAACGGCTGAAAGATCTTCAGCATCTGACCGTTATCACGCAACTTCTTGAGCAAGTCAGCGAACTGCGGCCCGGTCACGGGGGCATGCGGGCTCAGCAACGCGTAATGACGGTAGACCTGATCGACGCGCTCCGAAGGCATCAACTGGCGAGCCTCATCACGATTGCGCGCCATGAAATCGCTGAGGTAGGAACGCGTCACCAGGGCGATATCCGCCCGCCCGCGCAGAATCATCAACAGATTGCTGTCGTGGGAATAGGTCAGGCTGACGTTGAAGTGATCAGTCAGGTACTTGGGGTCCGGATTGAACTGGGCAAAGGCGTAGTGATACCCGGCAAACAGCGCCAGCCGCTTGCCCTTCAAGTCGTTGAAATAGCTCTGGTCGCGCCCCGGTGCCTTGCTGGCGACAAAGATCTCGGCATCCTCCAGGCCCATATCCACGGCGACATGAGGGATGTCCTGCCAACCCCATTCGGGATTCTCGAAGATGGCCATGTCCGTTCGACCCTGCTCGAAATCGCGGAAGCGTCGCGGAATCGAAGTTGGCACCAGAACGAATTTGAAATCGCTCTGGGCGGCATTCAGGGCCTCGACCAGCTCCGGCAACAGACCGGTGTCGGCGCCCTTTTCCGGGCGAATCGTGTAAGGGGGGAAATGCGCGGCGCCAATGCGCACAATCTGCTGGGCGCCAACCGGCCAAGCCAGCAGCGTCACGGCAGCCAACAACAAGCCCTGGAAAGCAGTCCGTACCGGCAAAAACATCAAGACTGCAACCTCCGTGGATTAGGGATACTGGCTAAGCTAGGAGGTTTCTGGCGATTAGACAACTGGCAAATCAGAGCTTTGCGAGGCTTTTATGAGGCATCGTTTAGCTTCGATACTGGCATAAAGCCCTTTCGCCCAACAGGGCCGGGATCAGAAGGCATGCATCATGAAATCAGGACGTCAATTGCGCGAAAAAAAAATGTGGGAAATATTCATCACACGAACAGATCATGCGCAGCGCGAAACAAGGATGAACCTGTGCGGGCACTTGGCCGCCTGAAGCTGGTCCAGATGGTATTGCGCAGAACCCCGACGCTGCATCAGCGCACCGGGCAGACAGGGCTTTAAGTGTCTACGCTGCACTGAAACGCGAAAAGAGGAGCTTGATATGCCGCACTGGCTGGTTATTGATCTGGAGGCGACCACCGAAGAAGGTGGCTGGCCTGTGGCTGAGATGGAAATCATTGAGATCGGCGCCACACTGGTCAATCAGGACGGACGCGAGCTGGACCACTTCGAACGCTTCGTCCGCCCGCAGCGGCGCCCCCTGCTGACCCACTTCTGCCGCGAACTGACCCACATCACCCAGGACAATATCGATACAGCCGCGCCCTTGACCACGGTATGGCCGCAGTTCGAACGCTGGCTGGCCCATCATCAGGGCCGGGTGATGGGCTGGGCCAGTTGGGGTGAATATGACAAGCACCAATTGCAAGAAGAATGGCGCCAGCACGAGCTGACCAGCGTGCTGAGCGGCATGCCCTACGTCAACCTCAAGCAGCGCTTCGCCCAGGCCCGCCAGCTGCAACGTGCCCCGGGCCTGAATGCCGCGCTGCAACTGGCCGGAATGCAGTTCAGCGGGCAACAACACCGCGCCCTGGCTGACGCGCGCAATACCGGCCGGCTGTTGCCGCTGATCCTGCCGCGTTGAACAATACGCATTTGCTCAAAGGGTGACGATGACAGAAGCCTTGGGCATACTGGCCGCCTCTTTTTGCCCCTTACCCGAGAAAATACCCATGTTCAAAGTCAACGAATACTTCGATGGCACCGTGAAATCCATCGCGTTCGCCCAGGCTGAAGGCGAAGCGACCATTGGTGTGATGGCCGCGGGCGAATACGAGTTCGGCACAGCCAAGCGCGAAATCATGCACGTGATCTCGGGCGAGCTGACCGTCAAACTTCCGGACAGCAGCGACTGGGAAACCTTCAAGACCGGCGACCAGTTCAATGTTCCGGCCAACAGCAAGTTTCAGCTGAAAGTGGCCGTGGATACGGCTTATCTGTGTGAGTACCGTTAAGACCGCTGCTTTCTGAACCGGATCCTGAGTACGGCACCGTTGTGCGGCAGATTCAGGGTCTGTAGGAGCTGCCGAAGGCTGCGAACGGTCTTATCCGGCACACCGCTTTCGCAGCCTTCGGCAGCTCCTACGCAAACCGTTTTACCCCGGCAACCGATCTAGGAAGCGCCCTCCCGCGCATTGAACTGCAACGCCGCCAACCGCGCATACAGCGGGTTGCTGGCGATCAGTTGCTGATGCGTGCCTATCGCCACAAGACGCCCCTGATCGATCACCGCAATGCGGTCGGCATTCTGCACCGTCGCCAGGCGGTGGGCGATGACCAGAGTAGTGCGACCCTGCATCAGGCTCGGCAAGGCTTCCTGAATCAGGTACTCGCTCTGCGCATCCAGCGCGCTGGTGGCTTCGTCCAGCAGCAGGATCGGCGCATCCACCACCAGCGCCCGGGCAATTGCCAGACGCTGACGCTGGCCGCCGGACAGGCCTGAACCGCCGTCGCCCAGATGGGTCTTGTAGCCGTCGGCCAGTTCCATGATGAACTCATGGGCATGGGCGATGCGCGCCGCCGCTTCGACCTGCTCGAAAGTGGCCGCCGGGTTGCCGTAGCGGATGTTGTCTTCGACGCTGCCGAAGAACAGCGCCGGGCTCTGGGAGACCAGGGCGAAACAGCGGCGCAGGTCCAGAGGATCGAGACGCTGAATCGGCATGCCCTCGATAAGCACCTGGCCCCGCTGCGGGTCATAGAAGCGCAGCAGCAGGTCGAACAGGGTCGATTTACCGGCGCCTGAAGGTCCGACCAGGGCCAGGGTCTCGCCGGCATTGATGGTCAGGCTCAGGGCATCGACTGCGTTGCGCTCGGGTCGCGACGGGTAGGCAAAGCTGACTTCCTGCAGCTCCAGGTTACCGCTGACCCGCTGCGGCAACCTCAGCAGATCGCTGACCGGCGCATGGATCTCACTGCGCGCCTGCAACAGTTCGCCAATGCGCTCAGCCGCACCGGCTGCCCGTTGCAACTCGCCAAGCACCTCACTGAGGGTGCCGAAGGAACTGCCGACAATCAGGCTGTAGAACACAAATGCAGCCAGCTCACCACTGGAAATAGTACCCTCGATCACGTCCATGCCGCCGACCCAGAGCATCACCGCCACCGCTCCCAGCACCAGCACGATCACCAGGGTAATCAGCCAGGAACGCTGCAGAATGCGCTTGCGCGCGGTCTCGAAGGCTTCCTCGGCGGTCACGGCAAAGCGTTGCTTGTCCTGCTGTTGATGGTTGTAGGCCTGTACCGTCTTGATCTGGCCCAGGGCCTCGGCGACGTAACTGCCGACATCGGCGACCCGGTCCTGACTCTGTCGCGACAGCGTGCGCACACGGCGACCGAAAATCAGGATCGGCGCCACCACCAGGGGCAATGCCACCACCACGATACTGGTCAACTTGGGATTGGTGATGAACAACAGAATGATGCCGCCGATCACCATCAGCACGTTGCGCAGGAACATCGACAGCGACGAGCCGATCACCGACTGCAAGAGCGTGGTATCGGCAGTCAGGCGCGACTGGATCTCGGAGCTGCGGTTGTTCTCGTAGAAACCCGGATGCAGCTCGATGAGATGATCGAAGACTTTCCTGCGCAGGTCCGCCACCACTCGTTCGCCAATCCAGGACACGAGGTAAAAACGCGAGAAGGTGCCGATGGCCAACGCCACGATCAGTAACATGAACAGACCGATGGACTCGTTAAGCAACTGTGGCGAGCGGGTCATGAAACCGTGATCGACCATCAGTCGGATGCCCTGCCCCATGTACAGGGTGATACCGGCGGTGACGATCAGCGCCACCAGGGCCCCGAATGCCCGCCAGCGATAAGGCGCGATAAACCGCGCTGCGAGGCGGATTGCCTGACGCTGGCGTGCGGAAAAAACTGCAACCATGAAACCTCCACCAGCCTGCGGCTGTGCACATTAGCGGCAGAGCCTACACCTAATCACCGGTCACGTCGGCACCGGCACGGATGAACTCTGCCGCACGCGACGAGTCAGGTTAATAGTCAGGGTTTTAGATTGGATTGATCTAAGCCGACACTGGCAGCCAGCCACCGTTTCTGGTGGAGTGAAGACGCGCTTGAGGCACACGCAGATGTCATGCCGTGGTCATCAAGCGACAGTAGCTTGAGCACTACCTGATGAGCCGATGAGGAGAAAGACCATGAGCTTGCAAGACAGCAGTAATCAAGTCCAGGTCGTTCGAGCCAACCCTAACCTACATGTAGGCGGGGCGGTTCTCGACAAGGATGGGCGGGAAATCCTGATCACCGAAGAGATGGTTCAGGCCGCCTGCCAGGAATGCGACAAGCACTGGGTCAAACCGGAAAAACAAGATTGACGCGACAAAAAAAACACTTGAAACCCGACCCAGTTGTCGGGTTTTTCTTTTTTTAAAGCAGCCAAAAATGACGTTGTTGGAGCCAGGCTTGCCCGCGAAAACCATCTTTCAACGATGAAAAAGGTATCGGACGTACTGACCTCTTCGCGGGCAATTCGCGCTCCAACGGCGCCTGTCATTACGCCAGGGTCGCACCCAGGGCCGACACCAGCCGCACCAACTGCGGCGCATCGCCCTTGATCTTCACCGTCAACCCATCGATCTCGCGACGCGGCGGGTAATGCTTGCGCAAGGCATCGAAGGCCACCGGCTGGCTGACCGCGTCAACCAGGCTGCGACGAAAATCCGCATCGTCACGACGCGGGTCATAGACACCACGACACAGCATGTTCAAGGCCCAGGTCGGGTCGGTAGCGCTGTCCAGGGTGACTTCGGCCAGCCAGGGCTGCGGCAGCAGGTCGGCGAGGCTGACAGTCGCGCCCTGGCCGAGAAATGCGCAAAGCGCCTGATAAATCTGCGCGGTGCCGCGTTGGCGGCCATCGAGGCTGTAACCGGCGATATGCGGCGTGCCGATAACACACAGGTCGGCCAGGCCGGTATTGACCTTCGGTTCACCTTCCCAGACATCCAGCACCGCCTGCAGGTCCTCGCGATCGAGCAGTACCTCGTGCAGCGCCGCGTTATCCACCACCGGGCCACGGCTGGCATTGATCAGCCAGCAGCCCTGGCGCAATTGGCGCAGACGCGCGGCATCGAACAGGTGCCAGGTCGGGTGCTCGCCGCCCTTGTCCAGGGGGGTGTGCAGACTGATGGCATCGCACTGCTCGATGATCTGCTCGAGGCTCACGTAATCACCGCCTTCGGCCGCCTGGCGTACCGGATCGCACACCAGCACCTTCCAGCCCAGGCCCTGCAGGACCTTGACCAGACGCCCGCCGACCTGTCCGGCGCCGACCACGCCATACGTGCGTGCCGCCAGATCAGCACCTTCGATCTCCGCCAGGGTCAGCAGGCTGCCCAGCACATAGTCCACCACCCCACGGGCGTTACAGCCTGGAGCGCTGGACCACTGAATGCCCGCCTCGGCGAAATAATCCAGGGCCAGATGATCGGTGCCGATGGTGCAGGTGCCGACAAACCGCACCGGGCTGCCTTCGAGCAGTTGCCGGGTAACCGGCGTTACCGAGCGCACCAGCAGGATATCGGCCTCGGCCACCGCCGCACGATCAATGGAGCGGCCCGGCAGACGATGGATATCGCCCAGATGGCCGAAGAAGGCATCGAGCAACGGGATATTTTCGTCAGCGACGATTCGCATGATGGGACTCCAGGCAGTGGCGGAAGCGCAGACAGGCGCGATAGCGGGCAGCAGGATCAATCCTGCTTCTTGCGGATCCAGTACAGGAACGTGCCTTCCTGAGCCTGCTGTTCGACCAGTTCATGGCCGAGAAAAACGCAGAACTTGGGAATATCGCGACGGGTCGAGGGGTCAGTGGCAATGACCTTGAGCAGCCCGCCAGCAGGCAGGTCGCGGACTTTCTGGTGCAGCATCATCACCGGTTCAGGGCAGTTGAGGCCGCTGGCATCGAGGACAGCGTCCACGGCCAGGCTTTCGATGGATTCAGGCATGAGGGACTCCAAAAACTGGCGGGCATTGTCGCTCAATTCCGCCTGGCCAGGAACATCCGTTGGAGCGAGGCTTGCCCGCGAAGGCCACGGCACGGTATGCCTGACTTACCGCGTGGCTCAATTCGCGGGCAAGCCTCGCTCCAACGGCCCTGCTCATATCATTTGCGCTTGATATCAAGCCGGCGCAAATGACAGGTCACTTCCTCGCGGTCGTGATACAGCTGCTTGCAACCAATGGAAACCTTGACCCCGCGCTCACGGAAGCCCTCCTTGATGCGTTCCAGCAGGCGGCGTACCTCGGCGTAGCGCTGCTTCATCGGCAGCTTGAGGTTGACTACGGCCTCACGGCAGAGTCCTTCACCGAGCCAGGTTTCCAGCAGCGCGGCATTGCGAGCCGGTTTCTCGACGATATCGCAGACCATCCAGTCGACCGGCTGTCGTGGCTTGTAGGTGAAGCCATCAGCCATCAAGTGCTGGACCAGCCCCGTATCCATAAGGCTTTCGGCCATCGGCCCGTTGTCGATGGCGGTGACCAGCATGCCCCGACGTACAAGTTGATAGGTCCAGCCACCTGGCGCGGCACCGAGGTCGACGCCGGTCATGTCGCTGGACAGACGCTCGTCCCATTGGTCGCGAGGAATGAAGTGATGCCAGGCCTCTTCCAGCTTCAGGGTCGAACGGCTCGGCGCTTCACGGGGAAACTTCAGGCGCGGGATACCCATGGGCCACATGGCCGAGTTACCGGCGTCGGCCAGGCCGAGGAATACCTCGCGACCGCTCTTGAAAGTCAGTAGCAGACGCGGCTTGCGCGGGTCGTCCTGCAACTTGCCGGCCTGGGTCAAGGCCTTGCGCAGCGGTGCCTCGAACTTCTTGCAGAAGGTCGACAATTCCTTGCCATCATTGGTGTCCACCACCTCCAGCCACAGGCTGCCGCAGACCGGGAAGTCGGTCATGTGCGCCAGAATCACGCTGATGCGGTCGGTTTCCGGCAAATCGACGAACACCCCACGCGCCCACTGCCGGGGGAAGATCAGTTCGGCGAACCGCTGGCCCTGCATCAGGCGCTCAGCCCCGTCCGGCTCGGTGCAGATGAATTCGGCGCAGGCGCTGTCAGGCTTGGCCTTGGCATAACCGGCGACATTCAGGCGGGCGGCGTGTTCGGCAATTTCCGAGCAGACCTCCCCCTCGAAACCGGGCCGGCAATGCATCAACAGGGTGTTCATGGGCAACTCCAAAAACCAGGGGGTCGGGGCGTCACCCCACAGACTTCAAAGGCGCGCATGATAGCCGAATCAGGAACCACTGGCGCTGCCAAGCGGTCCAGTGCATAGAACCAGCCTGACAACGCCGTCATTTGGCGACCTCATCCAGTCCGTAACCGTGCGGACCGTTCGGGAGTTATTTTCATGTCTTCGCTCGATAGCCTGAAAAGCCTCAAAACCCTGCAAGTCGATAACAAGACCTACCACTACTTCAGCCTGCCTGACGCCGCCCGCAGCCTGGGCGACCTGGACAAGCTGCCCATGTCCCTGAAAGTGTTGCTGGAAAACCTGCTGCGCTGGGAGGACGGCAAGACCGTCACCGGCGACGACCTCAAGGCCCTGGCCGCCTGGCTCGGCACGCGCAGTTCGGACCGGGAGATTCAATACCGTCCGGCGCGGGTACTGATGCAGGACTTCACCGGCGTCCCTGCGGTGGTCGATCTGGCCGCCATGCGCGCCGCCGTGGCCAAGGCCGGAGGCGATCCGCAGCGCATCAACCCGCTGTCGCCGGTGGACCTGGTCATCGACCACTCGGTGATGGTCGACAAGTTCGGCGACCCCAGCGCCTTTGCCCAGAACGTTGATATCGAAATGCAACGCAACGGCGAACGTTATGCCTTCCTGCGCTGGGGCCAGAGCGCCTTCGACAACTTCAGCGTGGTGCCGCCGGGCACCGGTATCTGCCACCAGGTCAACCTGGAATACCTCGGCCGTACCGTCTGGACCAAGGACGAGGACGGCCGCACCTATGCCTTCCCCGACACCCTGGTCGGCACCGACTCCCACACCACCATGATCAACGGCCTCGGCGTGCTTGGCTGGGGCGTGGGCGGTATCGAGGCGGAAGCGGCGATGCTCGGCCAGCCGGTGTCGATGCTGATCCCGCAAGTGATCGGCTTCAAACTGACCGGCAAGCTCAAGGAAGGCATCACCGCCACCGACCTGGTGCTGACCGTCACACAAATGCTGCGCAAGAAAGGCGTAGTGGGCAAATTCGTCGAATTCTACGGCGACGGCCTGGCCGATCTGCCCCTGGCCGACCGCGCCACCCTGGCCAATATGGCCCCGGAATACGGCGCGACCTGCGGCTTCTTCCCGGTGGATGATGTAACCCTGGACTACCTGCGCCTGTCCGGACGCCCGGCGGAAACGGTCAAACTGGTCGAGGCTTACTGCAAGGCCCAGGGCCTGTGGCGCCTGCCGGGGGCGGAACCCGCGTTCAGCGACAGCCTGGAACTGAACATGGATCAGGTCGTCGCCAGCCTGGCCGGGCCAAAACGCCCACAGGACCGAGTCGCCCTGCCCGATGTGCCCCAGGCCTTCACTGACTTCCTCGGCCTGCAACTGGCGCCGCCCAAGCACGCGGAAAGCCGCCTGGAAAGCGAAGGTGGCGGCGGTGTCGCGGTCGGCAATGCCGATCAGGTCACTGACGAAGCCGACTATGAATATGAAGGCCATACCTATCGCCTGAAAAACGGCGCGGTGGTCATCGCCGCAATCACCTCCTGCACCAACACGTCCAACCCCAGCGTGATGATGGCGGCTGGTCTGGTGGCGAAGAAAGCCGTGGAAAAAGGCCTGCAACGCAAGCCTTGGGTGAAAAGCTCCCTGGCCCCCGGCTCCAAGGTCGTGACCGATTACTACCACGCCGCCGGGCTGACTCAATACCTTGACGCCCTGGGCTTCGATCTGGTCGGCTACGGCTGCACCACCTGTATCGGCAACTCCGGGCCACTGCCGGAGCCTATCGAGAAAGCCATCCAGACCTCCGACCTCACCGTGGCCTCGGTGCTGTCCGGCAACCGCAACTTCGAAGGTCGCGTGCATCCGCTGGTCAAGACCAACTGGCTGGCCTCGCCGCCCCTGGTGGTGGCCTATGCCCTGGCAGGCAGCGTGCGCATCGATCTGAGCAGCGAGCCATTGGGCACCGGCTCCGACGGCAAGCCGGTCTATCTGCGCGATATCTGGCCGACCCAGAAAGAAATCGCCGCCGCAGTGGAGCAGGTCAATACCGGCATGTTCCATAAAGAGTACGCCGAAGTGTTCGCCGGGGATGCCCAGTGGCAAGCCATCGAAGTGCCTCAGGCGGCAACTTATGTCTGGCAGGATGACTCCACCTATATTCAGCACCCGCCGTTCTTCGAAAATATCGGCGGGCCGCTGCCGGTCATCGAGGACATCGGCGGTGCACGAATTCTCGCCCTGCTCGGCGACTCGGTAACCACCGACCACATCTCCCCGGCCGGTAATATCAAGGCCGACAGCCCGGCGGGCCGCTACCTGCGCCAGCAAGGCGTGGAGCCCCGGGACTTCAACTCCTACGGCTCACGCCGGGGCAACCATCAAGTGATGATGCGCGGCACCTTTGCCAATATCCGCATCCGCAACGAAATGCTCGGCGGCGAAGAAGGCGGCTTTACCTTGCACGTACCGACCGACGAAAAACTGCCGATCTATGACGCAGCCATGCGTTATCAGAGCGAAGGCACACCCTTGGTCGTCATCGCAGGGCAAGAATACGGTACCGGTTCCAGCCGCGACTGGGCAGCCAAGGGCACCAATCTGCTGGGGGTCAAGGCGGTGCTTGCCGAAAGCTTCGAACGCATCCACCGCTCCAACCTGGTAGGCATGGGCGTGCTGCCGCTGCAATTCAATAATGGCCAAAGCCGCAAGACCCTCAAGCTCACCGGCAGGGAAACCCTGAATATCAGCGGCCTGAGCCATGCCGACCTGCAACCGGGGATGCGCCTGGACCTGGAAATCGTGCGCGAAGACGGCAGCCGGGAGCGCTTTGACGTGCTGTGCAGGATCGACACCCTCAATGAAGTGGAATACTTCAAGGCGGGAGGGATTCTGCATTATGTGTTGCGGCAGTTGATTGGTAACGCTGCCGCCTGAATGGGGAATCCCGTTGCAGCTGCCGCGACATCGCTCACGCCGTGCTGTCGTGCAGCAGACACTGACCTGTAGGAGCTGCCGTAGGCTGCGAATGGCTTCCCATCGTTTTCGCAGCCTACGGCAGCTCCTACAAGGTCGCGTTTCAATTCAGGTATTTGTGTCGTGTTTGATAGGAGTACCGCCTACATCCAAAGTAGCGACCTCACGGGGGCTATTCAGAGCTAAACTCCGCCGCGCCCCAAACGGCATTGTGGAGTTTGTCTTGCCTGTTATCCGCTGGACCGCTTTCGTTTTACTCGCCCTGGGCTACGGCCTTGCCTTGGCCTACGGTCAATTGCAAGCGTCGGCAATTCTCGGTTTTGCCCTGCTGGCGGTGGCGGCTGTATGCACCCGCACGGCGCAGCCAAAGCATGTCCGCTGGCTCGGTCACGGCCTGTTTGTAGTGCTGGCGATCGCCCTGGCCGCACACTGGTTGCCCGGCTTCGCCAACGCTCGAGTGATTGCGGCCACGCGTTTCAGCGCCGATGCGGTGCCCTTCACGATGTACCTCAACCTCGACAAACCGCTGATCGGCTTCTGGCTGCTGCTGGGCTGCCCCTGGGTGGCGACGGGCGTCTGCACCGGGCGCACGCTGCGAATCGCATTAACCACACTGATACTCACCACTGTGGCCTGCATGGCGCTGGCGATGTCTCTGGGGGTCGTTATCTGGTCGCCAAAATGGCCGGATACCACGGCACTATGGCTGGCAAACAACCTGCTTTTGGTGAGTCTGACTGAAGAGCTGCTGTTTCGCGGCTATATTCAAGGCGGCTTGCAACGTTTACTCAAAGGTATCGCACACGGCGACACCCTGGCCCTGGGGTGCGCTGCTGCACTGTTCGGTCTGGCCCACATTGGAGGTGGATGGCAATGGATGTTCCTCGCGACATTGGCCGGTGTCGGCTACGGCATGGCTTATCGGCGGGGCGGCCTGCCGGCGGCACTGCTCACCCATTTCGGTCTGAATCTGGTGCATTTCGGCCTGTTCAGCTACCCGATGCTGGAGTGAGCGACCGGCACATTCAAACGAGTGTGCCCTGACCGCCACCCACCCTTCGCCTCAATTTATCGACATCGCTGCCGATAAACCTCGAAAGCCTATGCGGATCTCATCAGCTCATGCGCAATAACCAGCCCGTCACTCAACGCGAACGTACCTTCCCGGCGCAACAGCGGTTGATCTCTACCACCAACGCCAAAGGGGTGGTCACCTACTGCAACGAAGCGTTCGTTGAAATCAGCGGTTTTACCCGTGAAGAGCTGCTCAACGCTCCCCATAACATCGTGCGCCATCCCGACGTGCCACCGGCCGTCTTTGAACATATGTGGACGACCCTCAAACAGGGGCAACCCTGGATGGGCATCGTCAAGAACCGTTGCAAGAACGGTGACCATTACTGGGTCAACGCCTACGTCACGCCGATGTACGAAAATAACCAGGTCGTGGGCTTTGAGTCGGTGCGGGTCAAGCCTACCGCCGAACAGATCAAGCGCGCCGAAGCACTGTATGAGCGTATCAACAAGGGCAAGTCCGCCATCCCGAACCAGGACAAATGGCTGCCGGTGCTGCAGGACTGGCTACCCTTCATCATGGTCAGCCAGATCAGCTTCCTGATTGGCGTGTGGCTCAACTCGCATTGGGGCTTTGTCCTGGCGGCGGCGGTTTCCGTACCGCTCGGACTGCTGGGCCTGACCTGGCAGCAGCGCGGCATCAAGCGCCTGCTGCGCCTGGCCGAACAAACTACCTCGGACCCATTGATCGCGCAGATGTACACCGACAGCCGTGGCCCTCAGGCGCGCCTGGAGATGTCCATCCTCAGCCAGGAAGCCCGTCTGAAAACCTGCCTGACCCGCCTGCAGGACACCGCCGAGCAGCTCAACGGCCAGGCCCGCACCTCCAACTCCCTGGCCCACTCCAGCTCCACCGGCCTGGAACGCCAGCGCGTCGAGACCGAACAGGTAGCCACTGCCATCAACCAGATGGCCGCGACCACTCAGGAAGTCGCCAACCACGTACAACGCACCGCCGATGCCACTCAGCAGGCCAATGAACTGACCCGTCGCGGTCGTGACATTGCCAGCGAAACCCGCGAAGCCATTCAACGCCTGTCGACGTCCGTAGGCGAGACCGGCCTGACTGTGACTCAACTGGCCAAGGACAGCGACGAAATCGGTGGCGTGGTCGATGTGATCAAGGGCATCGCCGACCAGACCAACCTGCTGGCGCTCAACGCCGCCATCGAAGCGGCACGCGCCGGGGAAATGGGTCGCGGCTTTGCCGTGGTTGCCGACGAGGTCCGCCAATTGGCGCAACGCACCACCGAATCCACCGGGCAGATCCATGGCCTGATCGCCAAGCTGCAACAAACCGCCAACAACGCCGTGCAAACCATGAACTCCGGCCATCGCCAGGCCGAAGAAGGCGTTGCCCGCGTTCTGGAAGCGGACCAGGCGTTGATCGGCATCAGCGAGGCCGTGGCCAATATCACCGACATGACCACCCAGATCGCCGCCGCCACCGAGGAGCAAAGCGCCGTGGCCGACGAGATCAGCCGCAATATCGCCACCATCTCGCAACTGGCCGATCAGACCGCAGACGAAGCCCAGCGCTCGGCCAGACTCAGCGGCGAACTGACCGATACCGCCAATACCCAGTACTCGCTGGTGGAGCGTTTTAACCGCTAGGACGGTCATACTGCCAGGCCCCTGACATGGGTGGGGGCCTGCTTTCGCGGAATGACATCACGGCTTGCGACAACACCGCCCCTACGGGATCTCATTCCACGGCGGAAGCCCGAGCCACCCCATATATTCATACGAACTACAGCTCCCAACAAAACAACACATTTGAATGACAGACTAATATATTAATACTGAGTGTATTTTCTGATATTCAAGTAGGCAGTTTCCTAGGACGTTTCACTACCACCAATAACAGCTTATTTATGACTAATCTCCTACAGCCTTCCTACAGAAAAGCTGAGCCTCCTGGCAATAGCCTCTCACACCACCGATCGCCACATCCCTTGCCGCACGGGCAATACAGACCATTTACAACGAGAAAAACCCTCCACTGCGCAATAAATTGCAACATCCACTGCTGCCCATTTGAACACTATTGCAGCCAAAACCCTCCAACTTGACGCACACGACTATTAGCCCCTGTAATGTTTGTCACCAAATAAAACGACGAACATTCGTAGTTAACTATTTATTGCCCAATGGTTAATACAGGAGCCGATGATGAACATACACGACCCAGCCAGCCCCTCAGGCCAATCAGTTGAACAACACGATATATCCCGCGAAGAAAATACGGTCTCAGCCGCGCCGTCCACAAAGGACCACGACATACCTGCGCCCCATCGACCCTGGGTGCAAGACATCTCCAACACCCTGCAAGCCCCGCGCCTGCCCAACCTCGACCCACAAAACATCAGCCATGCCCAGGCCTGGGCCGGTATCTGCATCCATATCCCCGGTTCACCACAAATGGCCGAAGGCGACACAATCGTCTTCCACTGGGGCATGAACCGCTCCTCGACCCGCATCATGCATGCGGTCGGCATGACCGCCACCGTGCGTGTGCTGTGCGTCGCTTACGGCTTTCTCAACCATATCCAGTACGGCCTGGTCGATGTGTATTTCGAGGTCTTGCGCCGGGACAAGAAGATCGGCACATCTCCGGCAACACGGGTCATCGTCCAACGGGACCCGGCACGCCAGCGCGACACCGAGAGCTGAACCCACTACTCGTTGCAGAGGAGGATCTGCATATGCCACCACTGAAATCCCCGTGCCCAGACCATCAGGATGAATGGCTGGCGCCGGAACTTGAAACAGACGACCCACAGGCGTCGCAACCAGCGCACAAACAATCGACAGACCCGCTTTGCCCACCGCTCTTTCCCCAGGCCAACAGCAGCAACTCGATCTGCCCGATCCTCAGCCCCATGGGCACCTGCCTCAAGGTCAAGCCTTACCCGGCCATGAAAATCGGCGACGCCGTGCTGGCCTGCGTGACGTTTTTCGACCGGGCTGTCGGCGGCATGCAGGTGGCCCGGGCCGAATTCACCCAGACCCAACTGGTCATGCACCAGCATATGCAACAGGGCCTGCACTTCTTCATCCCCAGGGAAAACCTGATCGCCGTCGGCTATGGCCGCGCCGAAGCCCACTACCGGGTGATGCGCAAAAAGACCGAGCGGCGCTCCGCTACCTGTGGCGCGATGATCGATATGCGCTACTACAGCCAGTGCACTTCATTGACCACCTGACCCATAAAAAAACAGGGCCCCTGCGGCGACGCAGGAGCCCTGAAAGTCACCCGATACGCACATCGGGCGAGCTCACATCAGCTTGATCAGAAGGCCAGACGCAGCCCGAGATTAGCCCCCCACGGTTGCTCGACGTCCTTGCCCTTCATGTAGTCGAAGTCCGCGTGCAGTTGCAGACGCTCGGACAACGACACCGCCACACCCGCCCCCACTTCGGCACGGGAGCCGAACAGGTTGTTGTCGAAGCTCGTGTCATTGATCCTGACCTCGTTGCGCCGCGAGAACTCGTGGGCCACGGCTACCCGCACATAAGGCTGCAACAGCCCGCCATCCTTGAGCTGCACACGCTTGCCGAGGGTGCTGCCGACCTTGCCAAGGGTCGACTGGGTACGGTTGTTCTTCGCCTGCAGGCCGTTATCCATGCGATAGCGATCGCCCTGGATATGCACCGTCGCCAACTGGGCAAAAGGCTCGAGGAAGTAATCATCGTCCAGCTTGATATGCCGACCGAACTCCACCGAGCCACCGATGGCCGAGTTGTCATAGTCACCCTTGCTCTTGCTCGCATCGCTCATGGCCACATCGGACTCATTGCGGAACCGGTTGAGCTTGAGCACCCCGTCCAGGTAATAGCCATCCTCCGACAGCCAGGTGCCATAGGCGCCCACATAGTAGCTATTGACCGTCCCGGTGGTACCGCGGCTCAGGTCCAGGTCCGACTTGCTGTAACCGCCCATCAGGCCCAGCAATAACTGGCCACTGGCAGTGGGCACTGGCGCATCGGCACCGAACGAAAGACCGCTCTGCTTCTGCCGATAATCGACGCCATCACTGGTGGTGGCATTGAAGCGATTGCCATAGGCACGAATCCAGCCACCGCCCTGTTCACTGCCACGCACCTCACCCATGCGACTGCGCAAGGTCGACAGCTCACTCATCCAGATGGTCGGCGCCGCGTTGAACAATGCCAGGGCCGAACGGGCCGTCGGACTGATGGTCTTGCCATCACCGACAATGAACCAGTCATGGCCCTGTTGCTCAAGCAGATAGGAATACGCCCCCAGATCCACCCGACCACCGAGCAGATTGAAGCGGGCACCACCGCCTTCGGTATCTGACGATTGCCGCAAAAGCGGAAGGCGTGGCGCATGTGACCTATTCGGTGCACAAGGCCGGGGAGCTTTTCGGCACATCGCTGGAGAGCAGTATCGACGTCTTTGTCACCTTGCCTGGCCCCAGCGAACTGGACGCACCTGTCATTCAAGGCAGCAGCGCATCGAACCCGAATACTGACGATAACTTCATTGATGAGGATGATTACGAGCTTAATAGCCGAGCCATTATCAAATGGAAGACCGGTTTTGCCCTCAGCGATGAACTGAACCTCTATTGGGGCGGTGAAACCATCCTCGCCTGGTATCAAATCAAGGCCAGCGATATCAGTGCACAGCGGGACCTGATCCTGCCGATCCCTAATGCAACGATGAAAGCTCAAGGGACCGGTGCGCAAATCCCCGTGTTCTATACCTTGACCCGCCTGGGTAATCCCAATCCGAAAGAGTCTCCCGTACAAGACGTCGTGGTGCGCTCCAAGGATGAAATGCCCGGAGGTGTCGATGGCCCGAACGGCCCAACATTCAATACAACACCAGAAGGCTACGTCGGTCCTATCGAAAACCCCAACGGCGCAGTAGTGACCATCGCTCCGTACTTGAATATTCGCGAAGGGCAAACCCTTGAATTCACTTTCAAGGCCTTCGACGAAACGAATAATCCTCTTCCAGCAGCCGACTTTTTTGGTGAACGAACACTGGATAGAAACGACGTGATCAATGGTTACGCCTTCACTGTTCCGCTGGATAATCTCAAACGAATCTGTTTCGGCTTTGGCGAGGCTTTTTTCAAAGTAGTGCCAGCTGCAGGCAGCAATCAAAGCGCTGCCACTTCCAGAACCACACGTGTACCCATCGACATGACTATCGCTGGCAAACGCTGCAACTGGCTCGCCGCTGCGTCTGAGTAATCAATTGGACACCCGTTATCGCCATAGCAGCGATAACGGGCTCTGAATTTTAGTAATACAAGGAGTTTACTTATGTATCCGCAACAACAAATCCAGGTTTATAGCGGTGAGGTTGACGACAACCTCCCTCTCCTCAACATAGCGATCGCCCTGAACGAAGACGGTCTGCTGCCGCTCAGCGCCCTAAATGCGCCTGTACAGGTCACTTTTGCGGCCTGGAACGATATCCGCGTCGGGACAACTTACCAATTGCTCTGGAATGGCCAACCCACAGGTCCGATCAATCCTGTCCAACCCACTGACAGGCCGGGCGATATTCTGACGCTTGAAATACCGCTTAACTTACTGCTTGAGGGCAAACATCGGATTGCGTACCTGCTCACCAACACAAACAACAACACCACGAATCAATCCCGGCCAACCCCGGTAGAAGTCGACCGCACCGCCCCCGGCAACCCCCTGCTGGCC